>JAIOSX010000182.1 GCA_021107345.1 Candidatus Aegiribacteria sp. | reverse complement strand
TGTTGAAGAGAGGTCATCTACGGTGAGGTTTGTGAAGCTGTGAAGATAAATAAATATTAGGGACGGAGGGAATTTATTTGTAATCATGAAATAATATGACTTAATCCTGGAGCGAAAATACATATTATTCACATCATTGAAATAAAAAGCCTCCGTCCCTATTTATCTGATACCGAAGAAATCTCTTATGCGGCCGAGCAGGTGATCCTTTCTATCAATCTGCTCTGTCTTTTCTTCACTGGCGATCTGGTTTGTTACCCTACCTGAAAGATCTTCCAGTCTCTTTTCCAGCATGGCGGAAAGCGGTTCAATAATCGATGATTCATGCTCCAGAAGTTCAGCCATTCCACTCTTCTCCACAACTATGACTTCCGTTTCCTGAAGGGCTATGACAGAAGCTGAACGGGGCTCGCCTGTAAGCAGGCTCATCTCGCCGAAGTAGTCACCAGATTGAAGATCCGCAAGATGGGTTTTGCATCCGGCATCGTCGGAAACGGAAACATCCACCTTCCCATCAGAGATGATGAAGAGGGAGTCACCTGAATCTCCCTGCTGAACCAGTATTTCTCCCTTGGAGAACAGGAATTTGGATGCGCTTGAAGCCAGTTCCTCTATTTGATCGAAGGAGAGAGGCCGGAACAGTTCAACATTCCGAAGGCCGCTGATGACTTCCTGCTTAATGGTACCCCGGATTATGCCCTCTTGTTCAGCAGATACCTCTCTGACTGTAACATCCCTGACCGGGAATGGGATAGTCAGGCCTCTGCGTCTGAGGATGTACCAGATCCTTGTTCTTACGGCGTTCTCTATATCAGGCTTCCGGTGGTATTCACTTATCCAGAATCTTACATCATAATTGACGGTATATTCATCGAATTCCTCGAGAAATACATTTGGTGGCGGGGTCTCAAGAATTCCATCCATTTTTTCAAGGGTGGATGTAATCACTTTTTTTACCATGCCAGGCTGATGGCCATAAGCCATGCCGACATTTATCCGGCACATGTGATTCCTGTCCGGCCGTGAATAGTTCGTAACAATGTTCTTGGATATCGTTGCATTGGGTATTGTTACGTGATCTCCGGATCTTGTTCTTACAGTGAGTGTTCTCCAGTTCATCTGAACAACGACTCCCTCTTCATCCTCCATACTGACCCATTCTCCAAGCTTGAATGGTCTTTCCATCTGAAGAGCAAGCCCGGCAAAAAGATTACCCAGTATATCCTGAAGAGAAAGACCGATAACTGCAGAAAGTACGGTAGATGTTACTAGAAATCCCGTAAGTCTTACACCGAATACTCCATTAAGGATGGCAACTGCCACTATCGCGAGCAATATGAAATTGATAATATCGATGATGAGACGCGGTATATGTACGTCGACCTGTTTTTTAAGGAGATAGTCCCAGAAGAGCAGATTCAGAATCCGCAGCAGTATGTTCGAAGAGAGCATGATGGTGGCTGCAAGGGCTATCTTAGAGAATGTTGATTCCCCTGGAACCCCGAACATTTTCATGACAAGATATGCGGCACCTGCAATTCCTGCAAAAAGCACCCACATTCTCAGTCGGCTGCCGGGGGCATGTTTACGGATAATCAACAGAATAAGACCGACCGAAAGACCAAGAACCACAGCTTGTATACCATGTACGATCATCTCGCCGCTCAAGAAGAACCTCCCTGATTCATGTAATGATGTTAGTACCATAACCGATACATGCAGGGAATGAAATAGAGGAGGATTGTCTCCTTCGAGGTACTGTACATCACGGTGGGTTTGGAATATTATTTTGTGGAGATTGTACTTCAGGTGTATACATGAAATGCATTTTGGGATTGGAGATATATGCTTGAGCTAATTTTTGCAGCAGCCCTAATGGATACAGTTACCGTTCCGGTAGACTATGCAACGGTTTATGTGCATGAGTGGGGGGCGGTAACATTTGCGGAAGAAAACATAATCTTTGGCGCCAATCCACTGACCGACCCGAACTCTGATTTCATTCCTCCTTACCAGTGGGAAGAACCTGTGGCAAGAGCTCCCATTGTTTACTTCTACGGAGCGGAGTTCAGTGGTGAGTTCACAGTGAGTGTTCCAGCAGGGTATTTTATAGAAACAATACCATTCCCGGATAATCTTTCGAACACAGCGCCGATGCCTCCGCCGCAATCCTACGATGCAGTATGGAGGATATCGAAAACAACACTGAATGAGGAGTACTTAGTCGGAGAATATTCGTGTGTTTCATCAGGCATGCTTGAAACATGGAGAGAACCTCCCTCTTATGTTCTTGAGTTCAACGATGGATCGAGGGAAAAGTTCATTTACTACGAGTGCGTACTCCAACCCTCCTCCGAGGATGATTTCTACCCGGTCCTGCTTCAGGATAACGGCGCTGTTCTTCATCCGGACTACACCGGTGAAGTAATGCGTTTCGTGAAAGACGGGGAAATGGTATACATGGAACTGATAAATAAATGGCCTGTTTCCGGACAGGTATTCTATAATTCTGATCCGATCCCTGACGTTCCGGAAATACTCTGTGACTGGGCCGGAGGGACAATGAAATCAGAGGAACTGGTTTCAATGTGGGACACCTGGAAAAGCTGGATATACGATGGTTCCTGGAGCGGTGACACCCTCCTGGTATTCCCCCTTCCGCAAAACACTATTGAAGGGATGACAACGATAATCCTGCAAACGGACAATTATTACCAAGTGGAGTACTCCCGATTCTATCTGGGAATTCTGTCGGACTAACTGTCAATCCGGGTTCTTTGTGGTTTTTACTTCAATGGAACATTTTACAGCAAGTGCTGCAATTGCAGCAACTGCGGCATATGCCGGTATGAGGGCAACCCCCAGAATCCCTATTGTCAGAGGAATTTCTATCAGCGTCTTTCCGGATTCATTTCTGATAATTATATGCCTTATGTTTCCCTGGTGAAAAAGCTCTTTCATCTTTTCAAGAAGGTCGCTTCCGGAAACCTTGAATTCATTTTCTTTTGATTCGGAAGAATCAGTCATTTTCAAACCTCCATATGATCGTATCCTGTTGCGGTAATATTTACTCTTTTTCCGTTAAGAAATATAGCAGTTTTTCCATTTCCGGTCTCCGCCCGGCCAATCATTGAACATCCAACTGATGAAAAATCGAGTGTGGCAGGTGCTCCGAACAGCAGGACAAAATCCTCCCCCGCAGCAGATGCGGCCAGAGGTTTATCCTTCACCGAATCAAAGAATATGGTTTCATCGATTTCAAGCACTATATCAACAGAGCTTTCCAGAGCAAGGTGCGCAGCTTCAGAAAAAAGCCCATCTGAAATATCTATCGCACATCGAATACCCATTTTTCTGAGTTTAATTCCCAGCTCCAGCTCCGCTCTAGGCTGCAGGAAGGCTCTCAGCTGCTCAAGCTCTGCGCTGGAAATAAGCCCGGAACTTGACTTGAGATCATCTCCGAGCAGTCCCCCGATCTTTTCAAGTTTTGCAGGAGCATCCAGAGCCCGGCCGAGAAGACCGCTAATCCAGAGATTGTCACCGGAGCGAAGGGATGATCTTCTGAGAAGCGTATCGCGCTCTTCTCCCTCGCCTATGACAGTGAGAGTGACTCCCAGGCGCTTTCCCCGTATTGTTTCACCACCAGCGAGGATTACATCCTCTCGTTCGGTCAATCCCCGGTAGAAATCCTCGATCCAATCCACTCTCATATCGGGATCAATGGATAAAGCCGCAAGGAACCAGTCAGCCCTTGCACCCATTGCCGCAATGTCTGAAAGCGCTGCTTCCAGTAGACGCCTTCCAAGAATCCTCGGTTGAGCCCACCATCGCTGAAAATGCGTACCTTCATAGAAACTGTCGGTTGTAACAACGGGACATTGAATTCCCGGCAGTACAGCGCTGTCATCTCCTATAGCGTGAAGAGAGGGAAACATTTTTCTGAGCCTCCGTATCAAGCCCCTCTCCCCTATATCGGAAATACGCTGATTCACTGTTCTACTATCTTTCCAGGATAACCTTCAGATGCTCCTTTGCAAGGTAGCTTCGGTGTTCAGGAGTTGTCATGATGGCTCCCTCAATTGCACTCTTCCCGCCATGGCAGTCGCAATCAGTCTTATGGATATCAATCGCATGAAGTGCGTTTTCAATTGTCCTCCTGGCCCGGACGGTGTTTAACCTTACATTCGCTACAACCGCCTCTACTGAAACATCCTCTTCTGTTTCATGCCATACATCGTAATCCGTGATCATGCATAAAGTGGCGTAGCATATGCCTGCTTCCCTTGCAAGTTTTGCCTCCGGAATCGCAGTCATGCCGATTACCGCATGCCCCTGGCTGCGGTATACTCTGCTCTCGGCTCTGGTCGAGAAAGCGGGACCCTCCATGCATACCAGTGTACCGCCATTGTGAACTGTTGCATCCGCTTCTTCGGCCGCCCTTAGCAGAATTTCTGAAAGCTCACCGCAGAATGGATTACCGAATCCGATATGACCAACTACTCCTCCTCCGAAATACGTGGATCTTCGGGTCCCCTTGGTTCGATCGTATATCTGATCAGGGATAACGAAATGCCTGGGATGATACATTTCCTGAAGGCTGCCAACTGCTGAAACAGAGATCAGCTGGCGAACTCCTGCATTTTTCAGCGCATAGATGTTAGCTGCATACGGAATCTCGGAAGGTGAAAGCGTATGACCCTCTCCATGACGCGGCAAGAATACCATAGGTATGTCATTGTAGTCCGCAAAGATAAGAGGAGCCGAAGGTTTCCCGAAAGGAGTCTCGGTATTCAATTCCTGCTCTATTTTGACACCTTCAAAGGAGTATACTCCAGAGCCTCCAATAATACCGATACGATTTTTCATTGCTATCTCCTCATTAAGTAAACTGCTCAAGTATATGTGTTATATATATACTCACT
>JAIOSX010000253.1 GCA_021107345.1 Candidatus Aegiribacteria sp. | reverse complement strand
CCACTCGGGCTTGTTACGATACTGGCCGGAGTTCAGAGCAATCCTGTCTCCATTTCCGGAGGTATGGTTACTTCCATCAGAGGTATTGCTCTCAAGTACGCTGTCATTACTCATTCTCAGCTGGATCTTACTCACCAGTTCGGGGTGACTTATGATTTCTAGCCTGATACTTGCTGTCTGCACAGGCCTTGCCGTTCCGGGAGGATTCGATCTGAACACGGCAACACTGCAGGAACTGCAGGTACTTGATGGGCTCGACTCACAGCAGGTATCCGATCTCTATAACTATATCTACGAAACAGGCGGCCTCCTCAGTATCTACGAAGTCATGGAGATACCTGGTTTCGGTGCAAACGAGCTTGAGTACCTCAGGAACAACTGCGTGATAGTCCCCCCTTCTGAAGGGAGGATTTCCCCCGACATTATCAGTATAATGGAAAGGCTGGCCACCGAAGACGGACCGGGTGATGCCGCGGTGGACATGTGGGAGAATTACCTTCTTCGCCCCGTTCCCATAAATTCAGCCACATCCTGGCAGCTTCGAAGCCTGGACAGGGTGAGTCTCATTGATGCCGCGGCGGTCGAGAGAAGGCTAAATACACTTGGACCGGTTTCAAGCGTCTACTCTCTCCGGAATGCCGATGATCTCACCTACTACGGATACCGGAATATGCGGGATTACGTCTCCGTTCGTGAGCTTGATCTCCGTTCCATGGAGTTCTTCGGAAGCTACAGGATGGTCATTGATGGCGGTGATGGCAGGGATAACGATGAAGAGGGATTGAGCATGATGCTCAGTGATCTCCACTCGGCCATATGCGATCTCGAAGAAGGCGGAAGAGGGTATACAGCTTCTGACAGCATCGCGTGGGCAGAAAGACTGGCCGCCGAACACAGCGAACTGCTTCAGGCGGTTAATGTAACCGGCTGGGAGCACCGGGTGCGCCTGGGGCTGGGTGACAGGTTCCGTGGAGGCATAAGACTCTCACGGGGTCGGAATTCCACCTCCGGATTCGGACTTTTCTCGGACCTTGAACTGGGGGATCTGAACAACAGGTTCGATATAGCCAAGGGCTTCGTTTCAATGGAGAATATCGGGGTTGTGAATCAGGTCGTACTTGGTAACTACAATATTTCTCTCGGTCAGGGGCTCATGATCGATAACTCCGATGAGCTCATGTACAGGTCAACGTATCGGACATGGGGCCTGTACCCCGACCTGACCTCCACTCGCCAGTTCGCCCTTGTAGGCGGGGCAGTGGAGATGCGGGCAGGTCCTTTTCTCGGTTATGGTTTCTATTCGAACTCTGTCAGGGACGCACTCAGGAACATCGACGGGACACCAAACATACTTATCATGTCTAATGCCAGAACATTGCCTTACACTGATGTTGAGAAAGAAACCACTTTTGGCGGGTACGGCTTTTACGATTTCGGCGGATTTCTTCCATGGGGTACTGCGCTGGGCCTCGGAGGCATGAGAATCACTTACAGCGATTCCATCGTGCCTGACCGGGAGGCGATGGACATCCCGGGAGACGCACAGAACTGGGACTGTCCTGAGTACGATATCCTGACCGCAGGGAGAACATCCTCTTTCATCGGCGTTTCCGCCCAGACAATTATTGATAATGTGAGCCTGGAGGGGGAATTTGTCCGTCAGGACAATGAAGCAGCAGCTATGCTTGCCAGGGGAAGGTGGCAGAACGACTATTTCTATCTTCTCGGGATCTGGAGACACTACGACCTTGGATTCAGCAACCCTTACAACAGGGGGTTTACCGAACAGCTGAGATACGATGATACCGTCTTCGAGAAGCCCTATTATCTCAACGACCCCCTGGCGTCCCAGCTTGCGCAGTGGCCAACCCCGAAACCTGAAGAAGGCCTTTACATTGAGAGCCGTTTCCAGTTAAGCAGGAGCATTACCTTCACGAAGGTCTACCTTGACCTCTGGCGTTCCATACCATGGAATTTTAATAACCACAGATTCCAGGGTGAGGTCGAATACCGGCCGGATTTCCCCATAAGGTTCCGGCTCAAATGCAAATACCAGGAAAAGACCAAGATGCATGATGTGATTCCCACAACCTCCCGTACCACTGAATACACATTCAGGACTTTCTTTCTGCCTTCGAACAGTGATTACTTCGATGTCCAGTTGCGGTACGGGATGGTCGAGCTTACGCCCAACCCCCGCTACGGTGATGACAGACTGATGACAGGCGGCTATATAGCTGTCCGGTGGGAGCATAATTTCAGCGAGAACCTCTCTGTTCTGGGCGGATCAACGCTCTGGTCCACTAACGGGATGAGCCAGTGGGAATTCGAAGATACGGGCATTGATTTCCTGGATGGTGACGGCACAAAATTCTATGTGACAATAAAGAACAATTTGTCAGACAATCTTCAGTTCAGACTGAGGGTATTGAGGAAAGATACATTT
>JAIOSX010000282.1 GCA_021107345.1 Candidatus Aegiribacteria sp. | reverse complement strand
GCCGGAGATGACTGCTATCTCGAGCGAGAAATCCACAAACGTCAATCTCTCTGACCTGACCACTATATCCGTCTTTACCCTGGAATGATATCCGACACTGGAAACACTGATCCTGTATCCTCCTACAGGAATATCGGTAATCGTGAAGTTTCCTGAGACATCTGTGACAGCACCGCAGGAAGTTCCTTCCACCATCACAAATGCGCCAATGACCGGGTCCATAGTATTCTGAGATACAACCTCGCCTGAGATGCTTCCAGTGGGCTCAGCCCCAATGGTAACTGATACCATGACAATAATTTGAATGAAAAATAGGAATACTGATCCTGACCGCATTGTTCCCTCCCGACTATCTCCGGGTATCGATGAGATTGCCTCCATACTTGCTAATCATATGATTTAATCATATGTTTTAATCACGTGATTAAGATACTGAATAATGAAGATCCGTCAATGTCTGCCGGGTTGCCAGAACGCAGCGGAGAACTTACCTTACGCTATATTGGGATTAGGAGGATTGATGGAAAGCAGAGAAGCCATAAGGCGGAAAATCGTCCTGGCTGCAATAGACATCCTTAACAGTGAGGGTGTCAGCGGAATCACCACCCGCCGCATCGCTGAAAAAGCTGAAGTCAATTCCGCCGCCGTGAACTACTACTACGGCTCCAAGGAGAACCTCATCGATCATGCCCTCAACATGACGCTTGAGCATGTCTTCAATGACTGGAAGATGATACTCGATATTAAGGAATTGGATATTCCTGTCAGGATCTACTGCTTACTGGATTTTACGATGGAGGGTATCCTGAAATATCCGGGTATTGTACATTCGCACCTTTTCGACCCTATGGTAAAAGAAAAAACAAGGAAGGCATTCGCAGAAAAGACGGACTCACTCCTGGACATGCTTTCTGTGATGCTTGAGGAACGTATACCTCAAACAAGGGAGACGCTCAGACTGTCACTGGGACAGATTTTACTCACAGTTATGTCCGCAGCCATGATACCGGAGTTGTTCAAAGCTATCACCAAAGATGATATTACCATAACTCAGGCAAGAAGCCGCTTCATCCTTTACCTCCTTAAGCGATTCCTTGATGTGCAGCTGACGTTAACGGATGTTATCAAGAGCGATATTGCCAGGGTTCGCAAACAGGCTTTCACAGGTGACTAGTACTCTGTAAATGTATAGATAGGAGTTCTACTTCTCTCTTCTCTTGGTGTTATCACGACCGGATTTGAACTAATTGAGAATAGAATAATTGCCAGTCGGAAATAAACAGAATGGATATTGAGGTGATCTAAATGAAGTTAATAGCTCTATCATTCGTACTGTTCGCTTGTTATGCGGTACAGGGGGATTACTGGTATGGGGATTTCACGGATGACAGTACCGTAGTATTCTCGAATACTGCTGTGATCCTTTCTTATCCGGACATTGATTGTTCACAGGGTGTCAGGCTTCCGATGGGAACTGAACTCGGTATAACAGGATCTTCGGAAAGCGAAAAACTGCCGGATGGAATGCCATTCTACTGGTATGAGGCCACATTTGAATACGGGGGTGATATCTGCAGCGGCTTCATTCCCAGCCCTGATCTTGCAATGACAAGCCTTGCGCTTGGCGGCGATACTCTTTTTGTTTTCTCAGTCAACGGATTCGACCCGGAGGAGGAATGTTTCATTGCGACAGCGAGAATAATCAGTTCAGATGAGATTCTGTCGGAACAGGTTTTCCGACCGGTCGGCGTATATTGGGGTCATTCTCCATACAGTTACTGCATCAGAGGGACTGCACTTCAGGCTGACGGATTTACCGGGATCAAAAACCTGATCGAACTTTCCTTTATCTACGAAGCATGCGGGTACGAGAACCGGGACGTCCTTTTCGCATGGACCGGTACCGATCTTAGTATGGGGCCGGATGCCAGTTCAATGTCCGAAGCGGGCTGCTTCCACTATAATGAGACATTCGTATTCCCATCCGACTCGGGAGGAGTAGAGAACGAGATCAAAGTCACCAGAATCGCTGAGGAATGGGATGAGGACATAGAGAACTACGTGGAGACAGAGAGAACAACTGTAACCTACATATGGAATGGTGAAGTATTCGAGTGAACTGATATCCTTTATCCTAACAAAGGAGTTATCGCTGTTGCTTGACATCTTTGTCGATGCTGATGCATGCCATGTCAAACAGGAGATATGCGTGGTCGCGAATCGGGGATGTTCTGTCTATGGAGTAGAATGGATTCGGGCTGTCACATAAAGCAAGCCTGATGGGCGGATTCAGCATCTGTTCTGATCAGGTCAGTAGCAAATAGAATTTCTGACTTCGATACACATCGTACAGTCATAGGCGCAGTTCTTGTCCCAACCTTGACAATGATTTCAGGAGTATTAAACTTCAATAATCTGGATAGTTCTAATCTTTACTAAATGCGTATGTAATTATGGCTGAATAGTCTGAACCAGAAAAAGGAGGAACGATGCAAGGTGATGTGATTCTGGATTGCAAGGGGTTGTCGTGCCCTATGCCGATTCTGAAACTTGCGATGGCTATCAAGAAGCTTGAGGTTGGAAAGGTCATCGAGATGTACGGTACCGATCCCGGATCGAAGGACGATGTGCCGGCCTGGTGCAACAAAACAGGTAATAGCCTTCTGGAGACAGTCGAGGTCGAAGACGGGTTTACATTCTTCATCCGTCGCGAAAAATAGGTTTACGAGTTCGTATATCCGTGCGGAAAAATGGGATTTGAATTCCCTGACGACCGCTTCATTTTGCTAAGGAGATAGCGATGAGTGAAACCGATTCAAAGAAAAAGGGAAGTCTGCGGGAACTGTACGATATCTTCTTCTCGAAGACATGGCCTATGTGGGTGGGTGGAATCCTGCTCGGTGTGGGTAACATTTGCCTGTTCATTGTTCTGAAGCCCTGGGGTGCTTCCGGGGGAGTCAAGAACTGGGGAGATAACTTGTTCAACGCTATGGGCGGGGAATTTTCCAATATGGGGGCGATCAATCTGTTCCCATATTCAGTTCTCTGCATTTTGTTGATAATGGGTTCTTTTGCGGGAGCTCTTTTCTCCAAACAGTTTGCTCTCAGATTTCCTCCTGTAGGAGAACTTTTCAAGGGGCTTTTCGGAGGCCTCTTTATGGGACTCGGAGCCGTAGTAGGTGTATCCTGTACAATTGGCGGCTTTTTCAGTGGTTGGCCTGCACTTTCACTTGGCGCAGTCGTTTTCACTGTAGGACTCGTAATTGGTACATGGTTTGCCGTTAAGTACCTCCTCTTTGAAGTGAATAAATTTCCAAAACTAAGCAGTGGAAAAACTTTATCTATCCTTGCCGCCGGCAAGGGCAAAGGATCCTGGCAGCCGATCCTCGGAGCAGTGGTAGTCATAATCGGTCTGATAATAGCTTTCAGATACACCGGTAGCAGCAGTGTGCTCGCATGGTATGCATCCATTGGCCTTTTCTTCGGTCTGGTCTGTCAGCGCTCGCGCTTCTGCGTTGTCAGGGCACTGCGCGAGCCGTTCATGTCCGGCAGCTCTGCCCCGGCACTTGCGGTAATGGCTGGTATTCTTGTTTCTATGTTCGGGTTTGTCGTTCTGAAGTTCATGGGAATCAGGGGAGAAATGCTGTGGGTCTGGCCCCACTTCTGGGTGCCTGCTATCGTTGGTGGAACGATCTTCGGGTTTGGAATGACCATCGCCGGAGGATGCACCGTTGGTTCTCTCTGGCGTGCCGGTGAGGGACATATCAAACTCTGGGCTTCCATTATCGGTATGATTGTTGCAATGCCTCTTACGGCGAAGTTCATTAAACCCGCTTTCTTCGATGCACTTCCTGACAGCATGAAGCAAATGTATTTCCTGCCGGAAAAGATAGGCTATGGGCCTGCAGTGGGTATTTTCCTGTTACTAATACTTATCTGGTATCTTTTTGTGAAATGGAACGAACGAACTGGTAAGTTTTCCGCGTATTAGAGAAAACAACTTGAACCGACTGATCTGATCAGAAGGAAAAAGCAGACAGGGGCGGGAATTTTCTCGCCCCTGTCTGCCGATAAGAGTTATCTTTCAAACCTTCAGAAAACTCAATAATATCTGCCGGGATGAATATCACTGGAACGTGTACAATGTCTTGATCGGCAAATACCTGTATCTGTTAGAAGGGGATGAAAACATTGAGAACTACGTGGAGACAGAGAGAACAACTGTAGCCTGCATATGGAATGGTGAAGTATTCGAGTGAGCTGATATCCTGAATCCTGACAAAGGAGGTTTCGCTGTTGCTTGACATCTTTGTCGATGCTGATGCATGCCCTGTCAAACAGGAGATATACCGGGTCGCGAAACGATATGATTTAAAGGTCATTCTCGTTTCGAACTCATGGATGCGTATTCCTGCATCAAGCTGGCTGGAATTGATTGTTGTG
>JAIOSX010000204.1 GCA_021107345.1 Candidatus Aegiribacteria sp. | reverse complement strand
TGGCGCTTGCCATGGATACACTGAACCTTGAAAGGGAACAGCTGGATTTCAACAGACACTGGGCAACCGGGGTTCACCTCGCTGACTCGACGGTTCTAAGGGCCATTCAGAATGTGGAGGAAATTCCTGATATTCTGGAGGAACACCTTGATATGCTGACCGATTACAGGCTTTTAGAATCGTATGAAACCGGCAGGGAAGGACTTGCCGTAATCATCGGCCTGCTTCAGGAAGCCGATTTCATGATACAGGAGGGAATTGACAGTATGGGGCGGGGAACGGTGGATTCTCTGATCAGTGTAATTCCTGCTACCTGGCTTAACGAGAACGACCCTCTTGACTGGGATTCGGTCATAGGGAGTTGGAATATTGAACCTTTTCCCGAAGGTGATATGGAAATGGAAACTCTTGCTGCTCTCTTTGAGAGGTGCCATTTCGAAGTAAGCATTCCTCTTGATGAACTCGTAATTGCAGCAAGACAACTCCAGGGAGCGCAATGGCCGGAAGAACTGTCCGTTACCCTTCCGGGCGTTTACGGAACTACGGCATCGTTCTGTTTCGACGGGCCCGTCAGGTGGGTCATAGGAGGAGAAGGAGATAACATATATACAGAGGATTGTCTCTTTGAGCTGATCATCGATGTCGGCGGAAACGATTTCTACGGAGACGGTATCGGAGGTGCAGCAGGGCCTGCCGGGAAAAGAATTGCCGTGATAATAGACCTCAGTGGAAATGATACCTATTCAAGCGTATCTCCGGTCAGTCAGGGATGCGGCCTTATGGGACTGGGTGGAGTGATTGACCTTGAAGGAAATGATTCCTACAGGGCGGAGGACTTCTCACAGGGGGCAGGATTGATGGGTTTCGGTTTTCTAATTGACCTTCAGGGTGAAGATTATTTCAGGGGCGGTACGTTCAGCCAGGGTGCCGGTTGTCTGGGCACGGGGATTCTCTACGACGGTTCCGGTGATGATTTCAGACAGGTTGACATGTTCGGACAGGGGTTCGGAGGTCCCTCCGGCAGGGGAATCCTGGTTGATATGGATGGCAGCGACTGTTCTCTGGCCGGATTCAGATACTCTCATGAACCGCTGTTGCCTGATGACAACCAGGCCATGTCGCAGGGCTTCGGAATGGGGCTTAGACCACTGATAGCAGGGGGCATCGGGCTTATGGCGGATTATGGAGAAGGTAATGATACCTACAGGGTTGAAGTATTCGGGCAGGGATGCTCATACTTCTACAGCCTGGGAATGCTGTATGACCAGGGGGGGCAGGATACCTACCAGGCAGCGCAGTACAGTCAGGGGTCCGGGATTCATCTCGCGTCCGGATGTCTGTGGGACGGAGACGGTGACGACAGCTACTTCTCAAGAAACGGACCTGCCCAGGGAAGCGCCCACGATCTTTCAACCGGGTTTCTTCTTGACGGCGGTGGGAATGACTGGTACTGCTCCGACGGCGGACAATCTCTTTCCCTTACCAACTCCGCGTCCATCTTCATCGATTTCGAAGGGAATGACACCTATTGCGCACGAGGAGGAGGACAGGGTGAAGCCCGTTGGGCAAGAGGATCATCCGGTGCAGGAGTCTTTATTGACCTGGCCGATAACGATGTCTACCTCGGCTCCGGCGCTGATTCTACCCGTTGGACGAATCGGGAATACGGTGTCGGTATCGACCTTCCGAACCTGACTCCAGGAGGGCTTGTCCCTCAGGATCCCATAGGCGACCCTGAATCGCTCGAGCTTGATTCGCTGTTTTCCGTTGCTTCGGAATGGGCTGTTGGCCCTAACAATGAAAAAGTAAATGCCCATCGGGAAGAACTGGCGTCACGCGGGGAAGAAGCGGTCAGGTATCTGATAGAGAATCATATGGGAACACTGAGTGGTCTGGAAAGTCGGGCCATTGAAAGAGTCTTCAAGGAAAATATCGACATTTCCATGGAACTTATGCTGGATATACTGAATAGAATTGACAGCATACCTGCAAGAAACGGAGGAAATCTGATTTATTTTCTCGGAAAACTTGAGGATGACAGAGCGAGAATTCCACTTGAGCTGATGCTGGCCTGTCCGGGTGACAGCATGTCGACAGGTCGGATAACAGGAATTGTTAAGGCGCTGGGAGCTATCGGAAATCCCGAGTCACTGCCGGTCATCCTGCCTCTGGCCAGCGATTCTACAGGCAGAATAAGGCGGGAAGTTGCCGTTTCGATCGGAGAGATCTGCGATGCCAGCGCTGTTGAGACCCTGGAGGAACTTGTTCTTGATCACGCACTTGATGTGAGGTCCGCAGCAGAGCTCGCGCTGAGGCTCATTGAAGAAAGAATTTCAGAGGAGGAAGAGAATAGCGGAAATGCGAATATTCAGGTTAATTGACATGATGAACCCGCAGGTTTATTTTGCTGATGTGTCAGAAACAGAACTGTACGTGAACTAAAGCAGAAAGGAAAATTCATGAAAAAACTCGGACTTATGATCCTTGTAGCCGGAATCATATTGATGGCTGGCTGCGCCGGAGACGATCCGGCAGGACCTTCCGGTACGCTGGCAGATGTAACTGGGCTGGCAATAGGCTCGTCTTCCGCAGGAAGGGATGTTGTTCTTTCCTGGACCGCTGTGAGCGATGTTGACGGGTACTATGTGTATTTTCGCGCTACAACAACGGCCGACTGGACACAGGTTGGCGATGTAACCGGAACCACCTATACCCACACAGCATCTTCTGCAGGATATTACACAGCGAAAGCCTACAAAGGAAGCGACACCTCAACAAACAACTCCAACGTAGAAGACACCATGCCGTTTGAAAGTAGCACCTACACGATCTACGACAACTTTAGTGCGGCTAC
>JAIOSX010000085.1 GCA_021107345.1 Candidatus Aegiribacteria sp. | reverse complement strand
GGCTGTTCTTTTCGAACTGCCCCAACCGGGGGAATTCTCCCGGATTTCCTGTTCAGTGAACGGTAATCACTGCCTGATCTGGACACCGGGGGAAGGCAGAATTCTGGTGCTGCTGTGAGTCTGTTCGCTGTCATGCTACTGCTTTTATCTTCGGTGACGCTGGAGTTCGAAAGTGATGGCACGGCTTTCTTCGAGACTACCGATTCCCTGTGGATAGCACCGGGCTCTATTACAGCCATCGCCCACGGTGATACGCTGAACGCGGTACCCGGAACATCGGGAGTGAGGACAGGCGTTATTTTCGATCCCCCTCCGCCCGCCGGCAGTACAGTTATACTGGAATTTGAAGTACTTCAGTTAAGCATTCCATCATCGATTTCACTTGATGTGGGTTTTGTGGAAAGGCGGATGATAGAGCAGCTGCGCGGGTATACCACCGATCCTTTTCAGGAACATGGCCTGTACATATCGGGTTCAAAGAGAATAGGTTTTTCAGTTGGTGACGGCGGGGGACTGGATCAGGGAACAAGAATTTCAGTTGAAGGAACCGCAGCTCCGGGAATTACGGTTTCAGGAAGTATAACCGACCGCAATCTGACAGCCGGGCCCACTTCTTCGGAACTTATCTCACAGCTTGACAGGATATTTTTCATTGTTGAAGGCTCCTCATGGAGAGCCAGGCTGGGGGATATGGAATGGATAAGCGGTAACGGAGAGACCGGACCCCTTTCATGGAGAAGAGAAGTGAGCGGAGTTGATGCTCAGGGGGATATTACACAATCCTTTACCACCGGTGCCGGTTATGGAACATCGGGGGATTCCAGGCAGAGGAACGTATTCTATACGGATGAGGGAATTCAGGGGCCATACGATGTGTCATCCGGATGGGAGATCGTCCCCGGCAGCGAAAAGGTATGGCTGGATGGACAGCTTATGAGTCGTGGTGCCACCGAGGACTACCAGATGGAGTATACAGCCGGTCTTTTAACTTTTACGGCCAGGCGGCTCATAAGGAATGATTCAAGAGTGGAAATTACCTTCTTCCAGCGAGGTGACGGTTTCAGGAAGGATTTTATAACCGCCTTCGCGCTTTACTCCCAGAATGGTTTGGAGATTGAATTCAAGGGTTTCCAGAGTGAAGATAACAGGGAATCACCGCTGGGGTTCCTGCTGACCGAAGAGGCGGTTGCGGTTCTCAGTGAATTAGGCGAGGACCCCGCTGACGCATGGCTTGACGGGGCTTCCAGTGTAGGAGAGGGGCAAGGCAGCTATACTCTTGATTCACTGGGACATTACGTGTATGCAGGACCGAATCAGGGTGACTGGAATGTTATTTTCGGAAGACCGCCATCCGGGAATGGTGATTACATTTACGACAGTTCACGAGGAGGGTACATCTGGGCAGGCTCCGGCGTCGGAACCCATCTGCCGCGTCAGTACATACAGATACCGAAAGGCTACAGTACCGGCGGATTTTCAGCGGGATACGCATCCGGCAGTATTGGCATGGAACTGGAAGCGGCCTTTTCCTGCAGAACCGGAAACCTGTATAACCCGGACGAGACCTCACGGGAGGGTACCTGTTTCATCGGTGCTGTCGAACTGGAATTCTGGGAAGACGGCCCGGGACTGGGCATGGGGGGAAGGCTCGTTTCATCCGGTTACGAACCTCCTGCCGAGCTCGAGCCGGACAGTGCTCTATACGCATGGTCTCTTCCTGCAGAGTACGATGGCAGAGACAACATCGTGCATGTGAGTCTTGGAGGAGACGTACTTCTTGCCTCCACTTCAGGTAGATTCATGGAATCAGGAGGCATCCTTGAACGATACCGCATCTCTTCGAATCCTGTTCTTGGGAATATCAGCGTTACTGCCGGAGGACAATTCCTCAGGCGGAACGATACCCCTCAAATGGCTCCGGGTCAGACCTCATCCATCTCTGTGTCTGCAATACCGGTCACTGGATCGCTCAAACCCTTCGCGGGCTGCAGTTTCTCGAAGGAATCCTGGGAGGACAGCCTCTCAGGGAGAGTGAATACAGGATATACAGGTATTTCCTTCAGCAGGAATACTACCGATGCTCTCCTCCGGATCGAGTTTCAGGACGACGAGCGGTCCGGTGGAGCTTCAGGCGGACCCTTCAACGTATGGAGAGCACGTCTTGAGGGATCCGGTCCCGCTGGTGAACTTAGATACAACGGCAGTTTCGAGCATTCTTCAACCTCTTACGATTCCGGGGGAGAGCTTCATGCGGATGCCATCAGACTTTCCATGACCGGAACAGCCGGGGATATATGGATGCAGGCGGTCTACAATGGTTCAGGAACCGTAAGTAGGTCACTGGATGTAATATACGTATACGCAGGTGAGGGAGAGGGAAACTATAGCTACGATCCCGAAAGCAGTCAGTACTATGCTGACCCGGATGGCGATTACACCGTAATTTATCAGCCGGGAGCCGCAGGCGATGTTGTTACTTCCGCATCGCTTGAGGCAACGCTCTCCGCATCAGGAGCATCATCCGGCATCAGTTCTGTGATAATGGTATCAGCCAGCAATTCCCTGGACAGGAAAAAATCTCTTCTGCTTTACGGCGCATTTGACAGCAGTGAAGAGGGAGGATACAGCCTGGACATTTCACCATGGTTCCGGTGGGAGACCGGCCTTCTGAGTCGGCTTGGTTTCACAGGGAGGCTCAGGAACGAAAGGATCTCTTACAGTGGCGCGGGGTTAAAAGATGAAAGATTCTGGTCTGTAAGGGCAGCACCGGAGTTGAGCCCTGCGGATATTCTTGTAATCGAATGTTCGGCAAAACTCTGGCGTGAAGAGGAGGAACTGTACTATCCCAGAGATACGAGGGGGTTGAGGTTGGAGATTGATCCAACCCTGGAGCCGTCTCCCGGCCTGAAACCCGGTATCATGACAGCTTACGAATCCAGAAGAGAAGTGGTTTCAGGTCTTGATAAGTACATGATAGAAGCCGGTCCGCATTTTTCCTGGATAGGGGGAGGCTGGAACGCGACGGCCAGAGTATCCGCGGGATATATACCCGGTGAAGATGTACTTCCCGCATGGTTCTTCGATGGAAACGACAGCGGTACCTCTTGGAGAACATCAGCAAGGATAGGCAGGAGCCTGTCATCGGGGTTGGATATCAGCGTCTTCTACTGGGGAAGAAAACCCTCCGGAGGCAGCTGGAGTCAGAGGGCGGGCCTGGAGGGAACGGTGAATTTCTAGATGCTCAGGTTAATAGTGTGCATTGCCTTTGCGGCATCCTCAGCGGGAAGTTCCCTTGCTGTTGATATCGGGGGCAGTCCTCCCGTTCCTGCCCTTTATGAACTTGGAATTGATTCAGTCCTCGCTTCCGATTCGTCCATCACAGTGCTGCAGGAAAGCATCCTGCAGTGGTATCTTGAAGAAGGTTATCCATTTGCCGGTGCAGGTTACTATTTCGTATCTGACGATTCTCTTAGAGTAAACGCTGTTCCCGGAAGACACGCCCTTCTTGAGGAAGTCCGGATCGAGGGGGCATCGGGAACCCGCAGTGAAGTTTTTGCACGGCTGCTGGCAACTGAGCCCGGCGATGTCTACGACCGTGATGCAGTTACCGCATGGATCGGAAGGATCGAACAGCTGAAATTTATTAAAGCCGCAGGTACGACCGAGCTATTCCTTGGAGAGGGTGGCAATCTTGTTATCGTACAGCATGTTCAGAAAGGGAGATCAGGGCATTTCTCCGCGTCCATGGACTGGCAGGAGGAGAACCTTGAAGGTGCCGGAGAGATTCTCTTCCTGAATCTGGCCGGAACCGCGCGGGAACTGGAGATCTCCGGTCAGACCACCGAATGGGGAGGTTTTAATGCGTATCTCCGGTATAGAGAACCATGGCTGTTCGGCGTTCCCATTTCAGCCCAGCTGGAAGCGTCTCAGGAAACCCCGGAAAGCTCATGGGTCAACCGGGAGGGAAGTCTTTCCGTTATCTGGAGCATCGACCGAACCGAGATCATGGGAGGAGCAGGTATCTGGAGGGGATATCCCCCGGACGGAGAGCGACAGAAGTACGACTACGGCCTCGGAGGAATAGCCTTTTGCACCGGTTACAGAGTGCAGCAGGGCTGGAACGGAGTTGAGATTGAACTGGAGGCAAGGTCCGGCAACAGAACCGGACAGGATTCTTCTGGTATTCTGACCATGGCGGAATTGGTGATCGATGGAAACGTTTACAGTGGTGTCATGGGTTTCGGGGGCAGATTACTGACAGGGGGAGTTATGCAGGGAGACTGGTTCGAAGGTCTTCTGCAGCAGCTGGGCGGACAGGAGACTCTCAGGGGTTATCCCGAAAACGCTTTCAGAGCGGTACGCTATGCAGTAGCGAGACCTGAGATCTCACTGGGAGAAACAGAAACCAGAGTGTACCTGTTCTGTGATCTCGCAGCCGCGTTAACACCGGAGGAGGGGATGAGATATCCCGTAGGCTGCGGAGCCGGGATAAGGGGGATGAGCGGTATCTTCCATGCAGATGCCGCAGCCGGATTCCCGATTCAGGAAGGGCTCAGCAGCTCCAGGTTTTATCTTCGTCTAACCGCTTCTATATGAATAGTAGGAAAGTGGATTTTCCACAATCCCATGATCTGCTCACAAAGCAGCCCGTTCGTCCCGATGAACCTCCGTAAACCAGAAGGGTCCCATACAGGTCGAAGAAAACCCCGCGTATCACCCTGAACCTCCATCACAGTAAATCAGAAGATCACCGGATAATTACCTTACTGCTTGTATTCATAGCAGCATGTATCATAAGCTGTTTTCTGATGGTTCGGGCTGATCAGGACAATTTCGCTATTACTGTATTGAACTATACGTTGCTATCATCTGTTTGAAACTGCTTCCAGTTCGGTTGTGTAAAACTCTCGGGCGTGGTTTCCTTCTTCAAGTGAACTCCGGATGTTTTGCCTCAATCATGGCAGCGGCCAGGTTTATGATGCGTTTCGCCTGCTTTCTCCAATTGTGTGTTCAAGACTCTCGATGGAATAGTAATGGCTGCTTACTGACGCTGGTCTGTAACCGTTCGCCAGTAGTAGTGCCTGAGCAGCTACAAGCATGGCTTCGTATGAAAGCCTGAACACTTGTATCGATGCTGATATCTTCATTGGCAGCATCTCGTAGATTACGATCTGCTACGGCGAATTTGGCGTTGATGTCCCTGGCTGTTGGTTCTGCCTTCTTCAGATAGCCGTTATCGAACAATTTTTTTAAACTCATCTTCACCTCCAATCAAATACAGTTTTGGGGATTTCATGATATCTTTGATAAAACCCGAATCCAGCCTGTCCCTGAAAGAACCTGCGGAGTAGACCACCGGATTTATTTCCCTTCCAGTTTTTTCCTGAATGCCGTGAATAGCGGAGATAATGTCCTGGAATTCAACATCCCCGATGACCATAAGATCAACATCACTCTCCGACCGGAACTCACCGCTGGCGTAGCTGCCGAAGATGAATGCAAGCCGTATTTCAGATTCCAACTTTTCCAGGACCTTCCCTATCTGATGCGGCAGACCGGTTGTCTTCTTAAAAAAATCGTATAGTTCCTGGAATACTGGTGATTCTCGATTTACCCTGTACCTGTGCTGATTGGCTTGCTTGTTAAGAGTAACCAGACCTGCGTCTACAAGATTTGCCAGCTCCCTGTGTACAGCGCCTGAACCGGACCCGATTATATCCCGGATTTCCCTGAAATAATATGTACGGTCAGGGTTCAGAAAGAGAAGGGACAACAAGCAGCGTCTTACCTTGCCGAACAGCGCATGTGCAGCATCGTTATTCTTTGTTCCCATATTGAGAACTATAGTTCCCTTTTTGGGATAAAGCAAGCTCGCATTTGGTTCTAAGATCAATAGGAATCTTGATTTCAAGCCATTCCGGCAAACCTATCGAACAGCATATCTGTCTCAATATTACTCAACTTCTCTACTTGAAACTGACCACACTGCACGAAACAAGCCTGGTCAAACATGCCTTCCTGCGGATTTTCACTGGAAGCATCGCATCAGGGCATAAATTCCGGGTCCATTTCGATCGGAATCCGAGTGATGTTGTTACAGTTTCAGGATTTGCGATATATGTGCTCAAGTATTATCATGTATGATCATAATCCAGGGGAGCATGAATGAGATTTGGAATTCAATCATGGGGAAGTGAAGGAGATAACAGACCTCTGCTTGCGCTGGCGGGAGGACTTTCCTCAGCTGGACATACGGTTGATCTTGTTGTTTCAAGCATAGAGGGACTGGATTACTCCGAGTATGCGGACAGGAAAGGTATCAGACTCAGGCAAACTGATTCTCTGAATTACTCCCCGGGGGAACTTGAATCACTGGGGAAGAAGGCTATTTCGTACCGGAACTCCCTTTCACAATTCAGATTCGTTCTGGATCATCTTTTCAACCCGCTCATCGAAGATATCTGGCGAGAATCACGAAGCCTTTGTGAAGTATCAGATGCGGTTATCGGGCATTTCGTTGTTTATCCTCTTTCCATAGCGGCGGAAGCCAGCGGATTGCCGCACATAACCGTGACTACAACCCCTTCTATAATACCTTCTGCATACCTCCGTCATCCGGGTATCCCCTGGATGGGAAAGAAACTGAACTCACTCATCTGGAAATCCGGCTCAATACTCATCAACAGGATATTAAGGGATGATGTAAGCAGAATGAGGAAAAGCGAGGGGCTGTCGATTCCCAAAAATAATGCTTTTTCCTTCATGACGGAATCAAGACTGCTGAATCTGATACAGGCCAGCCCAGAACTTGTCACTCCGGCGCCTGACTGGGGAAGTCATAATCGGCTCTGCGGCAGTCTGCGGCTCTCTGGAGATGTGGCGGCAGAAGCCCTGCCCGCTGAAATTGAGGAATATCTTGAATCCGGGCCTCCACCATTGTTCATAACCTTCGGAAGCATGATGCTGTTCGAGCCTTTCAAGTCCGAGACAATCGAACTTGCTGCTTCCGCGGCTCGCGATGCCGGTTTCAGGGCGATTATCCAATACGAGAGCAAGCCACCACCTGATGTTACTTCCGACCCCGGAATTCTGCTTGTGAGAAGAATACCGCACGAAATGGTTTTCCAGCGGTGCAGCGGTATCGTTCACCATGGAGGAGCTGGAACCAGTCATACAGCAGCCCGGTCAGGAGTTCCATCCATTGTTGTTATGTTCGGAGTAGATCAGTTTTACTGGGGGCCCCTTCTTGTACGCAAAGGTACAGCAGTATCAGCAATCCCAAGAAGAGTACTTACCAGGCAGAAGCTTGCGGATGCCATGAATGAACTGAGGAACAACCCCTCATACAAAAAAGCATCGGAAGAGATCGCGGGCAGGATGAGAACGGAAGATGGAGTCGGCAGAGCTGTAGAAATAATCGAAGAGGCTATGCGCGACGGTTATAGCAGTTAAACTGAATTGGGCCTAATATCCGGCCTTTATAGCACCCCAGGTTTCCTGTTCAAGCGCTGACACGAATTTAACCGTGAACTTGCACAGCCGGAAAGCACCTCCACTGTCTTTGCAGCGAATCCTCGCGAAGCCGAATTGAGGATCCCCGCATTGTATGTATTTACTCTGAATCTGGGCGGGAACAGGTACGATATCCTTGGAGATATCAAAGACAATGGCGAGGCCTTCGGCAGCATGGCTCTTGCCATAATTGTCGCGATCCTTCTTATTTTCATGGTGATGGCATCACAGTTCGAGTCTCTTCTCGAACCTT
>JAIOSX010000055.1 GCA_021107345.1 Candidatus Aegiribacteria sp. | reverse complement strand
CCATCTTTTTCTGGAACATGATCCGTAATAGAAAGGCCGCCGCTTTCTTCACCCGCAAGAATCACATTCCCGCAAAGCATCGCAGCTCCAAGGTACTTGAACCCTACAGGAGTTACTACAGTTTCAAGACCATGGTCAAGAGCGACTCTGTCAATAAGGCTGCTGGTGGTTACCGATCTGACTGCAGTTCCTTTGTAACCCTTGACTTCTACAAGATACTTCAGAAGCAGTGGAAGAAAGTCATGAGGTGAAACAAATCTGCCATTTTCATCGACAATCCCGAAACGGTCTGCATCACCGTCGGTGGCCACCCCCAGGGAGGCTCCGCTGGAAATGACCTGAAGTGCAAGATCAGCAGTACCGCTTTCCCCGGGTTCAGGATGCTGTCTGCCGGCAAACAGAGGATCGGGAGTTCCATTCAAAACTCGAACTGAAGCACCAAGGTCCAACAGAATACGATCAAGAAGACCCGACCCTGCTCCGGAAAAGGCATCGTACACGACTCTCAAACCGCTGTTCATGAATACATCAGCATCAAGATACTTCTGAATATCCTTTGAATAATCACTCCTCAGATCCTTCTGAACGACTGAACCGGAACCCCTTTCAGGTTTTCCTCCCTCTTCGATTATTTTCTCAATAACAGCTGTTAAGTCACTATCGGCGGGGCCGCCATGCCAGGGACTGAATTTTATTCCGTTGTAAAGCGGGGGGTTATGGCTTGCTGTAAAATTGATAACACCGCCGTGACCACCCTTTCTGCAGGCATGAGAAAGAACAGGTGTAGGGCAGGGTCCACAGGAAAGTAAAACTTCGAATCCGTTTCCGGCCATCCGTTCGGCTGTAGACTCCGCGAGTTCCGGAGAGAGAAACCTGCAATCGCCTCCGATTACAATGCTGTTTCGGCCTTCCTTCTGCAACAGCAGTCCGATTGCGTCAGCTACTCGGTTAACCCTGTCCCAGGTAAACTCCCGTGCTATGACACCTCGCCAACCGGAGGTTCCGAATTTAATTTTCACTACTCTCCGTCTCTGAAATACTGCAGGGCTCTCTGAACTGTTTCATCGTGAGGGGTCATCATCTTATAGTACATCTCCCGATCCCATGTTCTCGCTGCGATTTCCGTAAAAAGGGATCGTTCTATGTAAAACAGGTTATCGGTGAATTCACCATCCTCCCATTCGAAGCCTTCTTCGCTCAGATAATCCCTGAAGTCAGCGATACACGCACTGTCAGGCCAAAAATCGGTTTCTATATCATGCTCAAGCACATAGTCAGTGGCGTATTTGAAAAACACTGAACCGGCATAAAGCTCAACGGGAAGCGAACCGGATATTTCATGTATTTCCACCGAAATATCAGGTACAATTCCCCAATCTTCCAGTGTATCCTCGGAGCCACCGCCCATGAAATCATCGTCCAGTGTCCTGTCAATGCTTCTGCCGTCAGGAGTGAAATACCTTGCGGTGGTCAGCTTTACACCATAATGTCCGAGGTTGGGAAACTCACCAAGATCCATCAGGGTCTGAACCGATCCTTTTCCGAAGGTTCTGCTCCCTATGAGGGTGGCTGCATTGTTATCCTGAAGCGCTCCGGCGACTATTTCCGATGAGCTGGCACTTCCTCCGTCGATCAGAACAACAAGATCACCGTTGAAACTCCTTCCGCTGGATGTGTAGTAATTGTCTTCACCTACCGCGTTTCCCCTGGTGGAAACCACCAGCGTACCCGATGGAAGAAAGAAATCGGTTACATCCACAGCTGCCGTAAAGAGCCCACCTGCGTTACCCCTCAGATCAAGTATCAGATTCTCAGCACCCTCCTCAACAATATCTCGCAGAATGTTCCTGACTTCCTTCTTGGTCTCTTCTCCAAACCTGGAAAGGCGTATGTATCCGGTCTCATCATCTATCATGAATCCGGCAGGAACGGAGGGCAGATCAATAACATCCCGCTCTATTTCAAAATTAGTGGAATCCGACAGCCCCGGCCGGACAACGGTAAGAATAACTGTGCTCCCTCGGGGTCCTCTTATCTGCATGACAGCTTCAGTTGTTGTCAGACCTATCGTTGAAATCCCGTCGATCTCAACGATCTTATCCCCGGCCTTCATACCGGCTCTGAATGCGGGAGTGCCCTCAACCGGTGATATGACCGTCAGCCATTCATCCCTGATGCCGATGGTAATTCCAACTCCTTCAAAGGAGCCAGACAGCTGTATCCTGAGATTCTCGTAATCATCAGGATTGAGAAGAATACTGTTGGGATCAAGTGATCCCAGCATTCCTCTAAGGGCAGCCTCTATGAGTTCCTGAGAATCCACGGAATCCACATAGGTTACTGATGTTCTTGAAAACACGTCCATGAACAGTTCAAGGGAGGAATTCGTAGAAACAGAGTCGTAAGCGATGGCGGAGGGAAGAATAATTAATCCGCCACAGACCAGAAGCCCGGCGGCAAGTACTACAGTAACCCAGCCTGGCAGGAATTTTCTCATTTATCCATCTCCTTCGTCATACTTTCCTGAAATAATGTTCATAACGCTGTCTATAATAAGTCGGTCCTGAATATCCGGTTCCTGTGACGCGTCAATAACAAAATATCTGGCCTCCTTCGAAGCCAGTTCTAGATAAATCTGTCTTACGCGTCTGTGGAAAGAGATTCTCTCAAGTTCAATTCTGTCCTTTTTTCTCCCCTGTCTTCGTAGCCGCGCGAATCCTTCCTCAGGATCAATATCCAGAAGAATGGTCAGATCCGGTACAAGACCACCTGTAGCAAGTCTGTCGGCATCCTTTACGGGTTTCTCCGGAAGGCCGCGGCCGCCGATCTGATAAGCATAAGTAGCGTCAGAATAGCGCTCACATATCACATTAATGCCCGACTCGAGCGCTGGTCTGATAACAAGATCCACATTTGATGCCCTCGACGCGAGGTACAGCATCAACTCGGTAAGAGGAGAAATGGACAGTTCCGGGTCCAGAAGCAGTGAACGGATCTTCTCCGAGGCGGGAGGGCCTCCCGGTTCCCGGGTATGAAGAACTGAAATCCCGCTTCGATCCAGACTTTTAATAAGTTCACGGCACCTGGTGGATTTGCCGGCTCCCTCAACTCCCTCAAAAGTGATGAAGGTGCCACGGAAGCCGGCGCTAATACTCTTCAAGGTTTATTTCTTGGGCTTCTGTTCAGAAGTCTTTTTCTCCTGCTTAGCCTGATGATACTGAGTTATGAAATCCTCTGTCATTGTCCTGCACTGATCATCGTAATACTGAACAGGAGGTGATTTGAAGAAGTAGGATGAAGGAGCTTCAATGGCTCCGGACAGACCGTTATCAAGAGCAAGTTTCGCGCACCTGACCGCATCTATTATCACTCCTGCGGAATTGGGGCTGTCAATCACTTCCAGCTTGGCTTCAATAGTCAAGGGAACGTCACCGAAGCTTGTGCCCTCCATTCGGATGTAGCACCATTTTCTGTCATCCAGCCATTCG
>JAIOSX010000351.1 GCA_021107345.1 Candidatus Aegiribacteria sp. | reverse complement strand
GGTTACGATGTCAGTAAGATAGCTGTTGATTTTGGTAACATCTACTTCTGCTACACTGATGGGCTGCTTCTCGGAGCCGGCAGCAGAGCAGGGCTTAAGAACATGCTGGAGAACATAGACGGAAACCTTCCGACAAATCTACAGGATATACCTGACGGAAGCTTCTATATGTATGCGAATATTGAGTCATTCGGCCCCATGGTAGCAGGGCAGCTCGCAATGATGGAACCGCAGATACTTGCCGGAATGAGCGCTGAAGGCAATATGGATATGGATCTCATGCAGAAATTAATGGGTTTCTATTTCGATGCAATTGGTCTTGTACTGAATGAAACGAAATCGGTTAACTGTGTACTCTCATTTGAGCCGGAGTACATTACTGGAACCTCTTCGATAGAGTTCGTTCCAGGATCATCACTTGATGAGTACATAATTCCTGTTGAAATCGAAGATCTGACAGGCATGATCCCGACCGGTAACGTGGCCGTTGGCAGGGTCAGCATAGATCCGTTTACCAGCGCAGCAGCGATGAATGCCGTATTCAGTGCATTGAATATCAGTGATATTCCCCAGAGCATGATTACTTTCTGGTCTGAAGCGGCAAGTAATACGGCAATGTCCATGACTATTGATCCGGATAACCCGATGCACATCGTAGCCGTCTACGAAATGCCTGAGGGCACTTCACTTGAGGATGTTAAGGAAGCCTACGATATCCAGTTCTCCATGTTCTCGGAGTTTATGGAAATGCCGGGGCTTACACTTTCGGATGTTCAGTATGTTGATTACGAAGGCCTGGAATGGGTAACATTCGGTATGAACATGGACATGTCAGCCATGCAGTCGGATATAGAAGACAGCGCTCCTCTGACTCAGAATATATCCTGGACAGCATGGTTTACCGTTCAGGATGGCTATCTTTATATGGAAATGGCCACTGAACCGGTAACGGTACCACAGCTGATTGATGGAACTTATCAGGGCGAGACCGCCTTCGCAATGCCGGAGATGCAGAACTTCTCCAGCTCCTCCGAGATGGCGATGCTTATTAATATTCCCGGATATGTGAATATGGCGATGTCCATGTCCGGTCTTGACGTTCCACCTATAGAAGCTGAACCTGTCTGGCTGGAAATGGAAGTAGACTTCACCGGCGGTGGCCTGAACAAGCGTTTCAGGGTTTCAGGTACGGGAATATCCGCATTCGTCGGGCAGGCTATCCAGTTATTCGGAGCGATGGCTCAGTAAGGTAAGACGAATAAACAGGACAGATGCCGGCTGTTTTGCAGCCGGCATCTCTTTGTCAAGCATTTTGCTTTCTGTTGTATCTTTCCTGGGCGGAGGTCAATCCTTCTGTCAGATAAAGCATAACGCAGTCTGCCGCCTTGTGCGCCATGACCGAAGCCTCCTCCTCCAGTTTTTCAGGTACTTTATCAAGAACGTAATCGGCAAGATCATCTCCGGATGGCGGGGGTCCGATTCCAAGCCTGAGCCTTGAGAATGATTCAGTACCCAGAGAGTCAATTATACTCTTCAAACCGTTATGACCTCCATGAGAACCGCTGTCCCTCAGTCGAAGCCTTCCGAGTTCCAGATTTGTGTCATCACATACTACCAGCAGTTCATCAGCGTTGTAACCCCTGCTGTCAAGGAAGGCCGCAACGGCTTTGCCGCTTCTGTTCATATAGACGGTAGGTTTAATAAGATCAGGGCCCTCCGGAATAACTGATGCATTGAAAAGGCCTGCGTTTATGAAATGAACACCGGCTTCCCGCGCCAGTATATCGGCTACCCAGAAGCCGGCGTTGTGCCATGTTATTTTGTACTTTTCCCCTGGATTACCAAGGCAGGCAACAAGACGGGGAACTGACAAGGATTATTCCTTTCCGGACTCTGAAGATTCCTCTTTCTTTTCTCCTTTGTCTGCCTCTGTACCTTCGTCAGAAGCTTCTTCACCTTCAAGAAGTTCCTCCTCCTCCAGTTCATCAGTTTCGACCTTGGCGACACTGGGTGCTACGACGGAAGCGACCACGAGTGAGCTATCCATGTCAAGGGTCATGCCATCAGGCAGTGTGAGTTCGGAAAGGTGAATGGAATCTCCGATGTTCAGCTCTTCAACGTTAAGGTCGATGGCAGAAGGTATATCCTTTGCCCTTACCTTGATAATGATCTCATGAAGAGCGTGTTCGAGGACACCGCCCATCTGAACACCAAGGGGAATATTCTGGAGGTGTACATGTACCGGAATGGATACTATCTGGTCTGCGGATACCCTCAGAAAATCGATGTGAACAGGTTTGTCCGAAAGGACGTCCCACTGAACATCCTTGACTATGGCGGTAACAGGAGATTTTCTGCCCATTTTAAGGTTGACTATTCCGGTTGAGGTGGAGAAACCTATCGTGTCCATGAAATCTTTCTCTGTAACCATAACTTTCAGTTCTCCGCCTCCTCTGCCGTAAACAACAGCCGGTACGGATCCTGCGCGGCGCAGTCTTCTTGCTACTCTGGAACCGAACTCCGTCCGTTCGGCGATTTTTAACGAAATTTTCTCAGGCATTACTATATCCTTCTCCCTCCCGGTTACTCCGGGACAGTGGCTGGGGCGGGAGGATTCGAACCCCCAATGCAGGGACCAAAACCCTGTGTCTTAACCATTTGACGACGCCCCAGCAGTTTCTGCTGATCTGCACAGGGTAAAATTCCCATGC
>JAIOSX010000336.1 GCA_021107345.1 Candidatus Aegiribacteria sp. | reverse complement strand
ACTGTTACCAAGACCGTCCACACTCTGGAGTATCAGTGTATGTTCCCCCGCTCCCAAAGCTTCAAGCACATAGACAAGCTTCCCGGTAACAGTACTGCCTCTGTTATATGAGAAATATGAGCTGACGTTGTTTCCATTACCATCGACGAACAGATTGAGTTCTCTCCCGGAGCCCCCGAGAAGACAGATCCCGCTGGAATCGCTTAATTCAGCCTCCAGTGTAATATCTCCTGTCAGTTCAGGATGCTGAATGCCCTCGTAGCCCCTTATCCACATGCTTACGGAGGGTCCTTCAAGATCATCTCCCTGAGGTATCCCCTGGACAAGAATGGCAGGGTCTTCTGCTCCGGACACAGCAGACAGGCTGGAAAGTGCCAGTGCAGCCCCGCGGGCCATACTGCCGGTCATGGATTGAACAGGAAGGAAACAATCTATACTGAATTCTCCGCCTTCCACGATCTGGGTACCGCGGTAGGCGATACCACCGCATTTGATGTAAGAGATCTGGGAATCCCCCAGACAGGTATAGACTGTGTTCCAGGATGATTCCAGAATTTCGATAAAGGCCAATCCGTCGTTCTGAAAACCGTTTCCGGAAATTGTATTCAGCTCACCACTCCATAGAGTGTCATCGTTAATGATAACAGACCCATCGGAATCCGGAAGGGGTAACGGCATATCGGGATAACCGAACAATACATAATACTTGTTATTCAGAGTGTAGGATCCGGATACAAGTTTTGACTGCCAGACGGCATCGCCTACCGTAAGGTTCTTATCCCGGCAGAGAGAATCGATGACACTCCTGAAATACCGATAGTTTGGACTGCCAGAGGTTCCCCTGGTTGCGGCCACACTGGAAATGCAGCCCCCGGCCGGATGATAAACGAGTGTTTCACTGATAGCATCACTTCCCGGATTATCAAATTGACCTACATGACAGGTTGCCCAGAAGGAGACCGGCAGTCTATGTCCGTTGACAAGACTGCTTACGTCTTCCCCCAGCATCAGCACCTCATGAGCTATCTGTTCAGCGGCTCCGTGTCCCTGATAGAGAAGGAAAAGATGACCCTGATTCAGTGTTTCAATAAAGCTCTCTCTCGCTTCGGGTTTTTCCGGATGAGGTCCATCAGAGGTCCAGGAACCGGGTGGCCATGGATATTCTATAAGGTAGAACTTCTCCCGGGACAGGAAGCGAGGCAGGACTTCCTCGGTGATGATATCGGAATTCATGGTGTGATAGGTTTCATTCCATGCTTCACCCCGACCCCACTCGTCATCAGCAACGATAAGGGCTCTGTTCATCCATGTACCACTGTTCTGTCCTGCATCGTAGTCAAACAGCTTCGCGGTACAGGTACCCAGCTGGGACAGATTATCCACCGGTATTCTGGCAATTGGAACCTCTGGTAGAACAGCATTCTCGTGAACCATAACGTACATATCGTCAATACAGTCAATTCTGCTTGTTACAAGTTTAATCCAGGGGGGTATCATTACCGGCTGAGTGGTTGCATGGCCAAGAAAATCGTAGTGCCCGTCACCGGCAAGTATCACACCACCCAGACCGCTGTTCCAGTTGTCAATTCCCCATCTGACGGCCGATCTGATAGCACCGGGATCGGCAACACCCTGGCCGAACTCATTGTAAATCTCCGTAGTAGTTGCCACCACAGGACTGTGATCCTGTTCAATGCTCAATGTTTCAATTCCCCGGATACCGTTATACAGGGAAGGGTGTACAACGATCAGCCTGTCTCCATCCGATACCGTGCCCACCAGACGTCCGGGACTGGAAGATACTATTGAGTCCGGAGACATCCAGTCGTCTGAATCCATAAGTATCAATACTGATGAAGTGTCCACATCGTATGAAAATCGAAGCTGACCGCCTGTATACTCCACACCGGTTATTAATTCAGGAGAATTGAAGTCAGAAATGTAATATGCGCTGCAGTCAGAGGATACGCCTGAAGTCCTGAAGTTGTACCTTCCGGTTCTCTCTCTTGAAGGAAAGAGAGTCCTGCCCGAAAGATCTCCGGGCTGATCAGGATAAGTAACCTGTACCGAAATAAGCCCCAGGACACCTTCGCCTTCGTCTTCCACCAGTTCGATTTCAAGTGTACAGGAACCGGACAGCTGAAGACTGCCTACCTCCAGTATCCTGCTACCGGAACCGGACCAGGTATCAGTTAGAACCTGATTCCCATTTATGTAAATTATAACTGTGCGGGACTGGGAAGAGTCAGTTACAACGGAAATTTTAACTGAGCTACTACCTGAACCGGTGATCTGAAACGGTACGGTAATTCGTTCTCCCTCTGAAACCGTTTCCCATATCCACCCTGTTGTACCTTCATACAATGGCATCCAGATATGTTCTTCCCTGAGCCAGATATCGGTAAGGATCGTGTTTCCCCATTCCGGGGACGAATCGGGATTCCCTGAGATCCCATCCATTCTCCGACCGTTTTCAGCACCCCATGTAAGCCAGTAAATGTTGTGGGTTGCGTACCTGTGCTGCAGTCTCAGAATTTCCTGGTCCGAAACCTCCCATCTTGACAATCCTCTTCCGAAGAATTCTATGGAATCATCTCCGTCGAACAGTCCGTCTAAATCCCGATCATTCACAGCTACAGCAACTTCTGATAACTCATGGGAATCGGCAGGATCATCACTGAACATCAGCCCCGGACCGGTGAACAGCCTCAGGGACGTACATGGAGAACCGATTATCTCACAGCCGCCCTCTTCAAGATCGTTGCCCGATAAAGTGTAGCCGCCGGTATTCCCGATAGCTATCCGAGCCCATGGCTTTCCCCAGAAAATACTCTCCATGGTTCCATCAGTACCGTTTCTCCAGAACAGACAATCCTTCGGAGCTATTAGCCTTAGCAGTGGATGACTCTCAACGGAAATGCCTCCGGGGACAGGATCCCAGTGCAATTGAAGATCGATCCGGGAAGCGTAGCTGCTGCCGCTTTCTCCGGCGACGGGAAATACTGTAATCATAGCCATCCGGGTTCCCGCAAGAGGGATAATACCGTTAAGCACGACATGTCTGTCTTCGGGCTGCACAGGGTCTGCAGTGATCTCTCTCGCAAACAGACCTTCCCCGATTACGTCAGGAGCCCTTGCCTGGCTGGAAGTCATGCCTGTTGATCTGTATGAGGTTGCCGAATAACTCAATTCAGGTACAGCCCCATCAGGAAGGGGGATGAAAAGAATGAGTGAAGGACGTACAGGCTCACCAGCCGCGAATCTTACAGGTACTCCCCGGAAAACAGGATAACTGCCGCGTTCAGTGCTCATTATGTCAGGATCTTCAAAGGTCAGTGCTGTGCTGTACCCGCTTGAGGGATCGGTTGAAACAGGTGCTGTCAATTGTGACACGGATACACAGAGCAGGAGAAAATACGTCATATTCCGTATACCACCTTAACTATTTCAGGAAGAATACTGCCGGCAGTTCCACGCAGGCTTAATGTCCCCTCAAACGAAGAAAGAGGAGTTTCCTCAGGATTGATTTCTATAACTTGTGCGCCTCTTCGGAGAGCGATCAGAGGTAATGAACTGGCCGGATACACAACCATGGAAGTTCCTATGACTATCATAAGATCGCAGCTCTCCGCAAGTTGAAAGGCCCTTATGAGAGCTTCTTCAGGCAGCTGCTCTCCAAAGAGGACAACGTCCGGCCTTAGAATGCTTCCACATGAACAGCGTGGCGGAAGCTTCTCAAAGAGTTCCTCGGTCATCCGTGTGCCGGAAGCACCGCAACAATCCATGCATGATGCAGTTCTGAGACTTCCGTGGAGTTCAATGACATCCTTTATACCGGCTTTCTGATGAAGTCCATCAACATTCTGCGTTATCAGTGGAAGTGTCTCCTTTTCGTTCTGTATCCGTGCAAGTGCATAATACCCGGCATGGGGCTCAAGTTCCTGACAGGCTTTAAGCCTCTCTCTGTACCACTCCCATACCAGTTCAGGATTTCTCCTGATACCCTCAAGTGAAGCAAGATCTTCGGCTCGATGCTCCCTCCAGAAGCCGTCCTCTCCCCTGAATGTTCTTACTCCGCTTTCTCTCGACATCCCTGCTCCGGTCGAAACAACAGTTAATCCGGCAGTCTTTATCATGCCAGCGGCTTTTAAAATATGACTCCCGGGCGGCAGTTCTGTCATCACTCTCCCATCACAATTCGCTTCAGGGTTTACGCACAACCGCCATGATGTCGGTAATAGAACTGGATGCACCTCCACCGGTCGAAAAGTCTATTCTGTAGATGTAAGCCCCGGATCCAGGCTCATCATAATCCATATCAAGACCGCTCCAGATAACCTGGTTGTAACCTTCATTACAGGTTACGGTTTCCCGCCATATGGTTCTTCCAGCAACAGTATATACGGTAATTACCGCAATGCCCGCAGAGGAGGTCTCGAAATTGAAACACCTTTGTCCTTCCCCCGGATTGGGGTAAACGAATACCGAAGAGAGGAGGTCTTCATCTGTCCCGGTCACTTTGAAATCAAGTGTATCCCTTGCTGTATTGCCCATTCCATCCCAGGCAACCAGAATTGTTCTGTGATCGCCTTCGATAAGCTCAGGAAAGGTGTATGTAATCTCACCGCAGGTGTAACTGTTATTTCTGTAAGTAAAATACCTGCTTATATCGAATCCCTGGGAATCCAGGCTGAGGAGAATTGAGCGGCCCGCTCCCCCGCCCATTGTACAGATTCCACTGGAATCGGAAAGAAAAGCTCTTAACACCGCATCTCCGCTAACGTACGGATTACCTTCTCCTCTGTAACCGTCGATCCAGAGTTCAATTGATGGAGGTACTGAATCGGCAGCATGATTGCCTTCATCCACGGAAGTAATCCACTCTTCGAACGCTATCTCACAATCGTTTACTGATATCCCTACGGCACTGCCCCGTGAATACGAACCTGTGTCCGCCTGCACCGGCATGAAGAAGGATGCGGAGAATTCCTGATCGGCTCCCGCAATCAATGCCTGGTAAACGCTCGAGCCGTACCTGAGGTAGGTTACTGAACCGGTGTCTATGCCGGTGTAGACCCTTTCCGACCCGCTCTCGGTGATATTCAGATAACCAATCGAGCTGTTCTGGAAAGAACCGTTCACTGTGTTAATTCTGCCTCTGTATAGAGTATCTGAAGGGATTTCAAAAGTGCATCCGGTGGCGGATGGGTAAACAGAGTGAATGCCGCCGTCTCCAAAAAGAACGTATAATTTGTTGTTGTAGTAGCTTGAATTCTTCAGTTTGGCCAGCCACAGCGCCTCTGCTGTGCTGGGATTCCCGCCGCCGTATATCTCTTCGTAATACTGGTTAAAGAGCAGTTCATTAGGCCCCGGGTAAGTACCCCTGGTGGCACCAATGGAAACAATGGAACCGGATCCGGGCTTCAGCATGAAATCCTCTGCAAGGCAATTGGCTGATATCATGTCAAAATGACCCAGATCGCAGCTTGCGAAGATCATTACCGGCTGCCTCGGACCATTTTCAATTCTCAGTATATCACTTGATACAAGCAGCTTCTCATGAGCAAGCTGTCCGTAGGAACCGTGGCCGAAGAAGATCATGTTCGCATAGCCTGCTGACAGCTCCTCTATTAAAGCTTCCCTTGCGTCTGGTTTCTCCGGGTGAGGACCGGATGGTACTGTTCCCGGGGGCCAGGGATATTCTATAAGATAGAATTTTATCCTGTTCAGACTGGCAGGAAGAATAGTATCCGCAAGCAGTTCACAGCTGTCCGTATGATAGTACTCGGTTTTACTGGTTTTCCCCCACTCATCATCCGCGATAAGCATTATCCTGTTCTCCCACTCTCCAGCTCCGTCCAGAGACTCGTAGGTCATAATCTTCGACAGATAAGAGGTCAGCTCGCTTACAGAAGATACCGGAATCCTCGATATGGGAACTTCGGGAAGTATTCCGTCCTTATGAGCGATTACATAGATATCATCATAGTTCGTGCCATCTTCTGAATCAAGGATAATGCAGGCAGGTATCAGCGTGGGATACGAAGTGATATGCATGAGAGGGTCGTAAGATCCATCTCCTACCAGCAGAAGAGAGCGGGGTGGTTCACTCCAGAAATCCTGCGTATATCTGAAAAAGGATCTGATCGCACCGGGATCGCGAAGGCCCTGTCCGAACTCGTCGTATACCTCTCCTGCACTAACAAGTACAACGGACAACCCCCTGCCGGCATATATTGTCTCAATGGGTTCAGCAGCTGCAGTGAGCTGGTCCGCAACAACGACCACTACATCACCCTGAATTCCGCTGCCTATTATCCGACCGGGTTCGGAAACCCTTATTGAATCCGGGGAAAGATAGTTTTCTCCTCCTGCCGATAGCCAGAACTGGCTGTTATGCTGCACATCAAGCGCAACATCAAGGTCTGTCCCGGACAGTTGGCCTTCAAGCCTTACAGGTACAGCAGGATTCGTAAGATCCAGGAGTCCGAATTCATTTGCCGCTCCACCCAGCGAGAAGTTATACCTTCCCGGAACCGGAGCGGTAACACGCAACATGCGGTTGGCGGCATAGGACAGTCCTCTGGGATATTCAATATTGAAGTAGTTGAAATAAAGCATTCCAGGTTCTTCCACTGCTGTAAGCTTGAGAAGGTTCATGGAAAGGTCTAATTCAAGATCATTGATATTCAGTAATAATTCTCTGTCCCCTGACCAGGTAGTATCCATTATCATTGTGCCGTGAAGATCGAGCACGATTCTATGAGGACCGTTGCTCCTGTATCCAGGTGTTATTGACAGGGTCAGGTTTCCATTACCAACGGCGGAGAGGGTTGAAAAATAGAAATAACTCGGCATACCTTCGTAAAGTTGTGTCCAGACCCATCCTGTGCGCTTTTCCTGCCCTGCTATCCATGCGTATTCCTGCTCCTGCCATATGGTGTGAAGCAGGCTATTCCCCCATTCAGGTGAAGCATCAGGCATCGCGCTGACTGTATCTATTCTGAGGCCGTTCTCTCCGCCCCATGTCAGCCAGTATACGTTGTGAGTAGCATACCTGTGGGAGAGTCTCTGCAATTCTCCGGTAGAGATGTCGAACCTGTCAAGTCCCTGGGCAAAGAATTTAAGTGTATCGGACTGGTTGAACACGCCGTCTCCTCCGTCACACACTTCTACGGCCAGTTCAGAGAGCTGGTGTTCATTGCCCGGAACTTCAAGGATATACTGCGTTCCGGGTCCGGAGAGAATTCTTAATGATGTCGATGGAGTTCCGGTTACCTCACACCCCGCCTGCTCAAGCTCCAGGCCGGTTACAGCGTGGATTCCGGTGGAAGACACCGCCATCCTGGCCCATGGCCTGCCCCAGAAAGGACTGGTAACGTCAGTCTGGTCAACTACCGACCAGGATAACAGTTCTGGATTGGAAACAGCCGCAAGCAGAGGAGAATTAATCCTGCGGCTTCCATAAGTAGGAGGCCACGTCAGGCGAACGGATATTTCCAGAGGAATATTACTGCTGATGCCACCGCCAAATGGATTGACGGTCACCGCAGCAACTGTTGTTCCGGCCAGCCTGAATGTATGAAGCTCATAATAATCGCCTGATTCAACAGGTGGACTGGCGGAAGGTATTTCCCATCTCGTATCAAGCCCGGTTCCTGTCATAACGGGAGTGACCAGAAACGGTCCTGGCGGCGAAGCTGACTGGGATCCCATGGGAATGCATACTATCTCAGGCTCACATCCGGGAGGAACCGGAATGTAGCAGGTGATTGAGGGCAGAACATACTCATCCTGCTCGAATGAAACTCCCATACCATGAATAACAGGATACCACCGGTCTTCATAGCTCCGGAAGAAGGGCTGGCCGACGTTTACAGTGAATGAACATCCGTCATTACCAGAGTAGTCATAAGTAATGATATCAGTGTGTTCCCGGTTACTCAGCAGAAATACAGCCAGTAAAAGAAGGTTCAAAGTACTTTCCTTTCAGATCGCAATACTACTTAATCAGTGTTTATGAAGTAAGATATAGATTATTAATCATGTCAGCCTGCCGTAGATATATAACTCCACATTTGCAATATAACTCCGCCGGGAGGCATGTGTTCCCGAACAGGTCTTCCGATACGTATCCTTCCCGGTAAAGATATAAGGACAAGTATATCTATTATGCTTCTTTTGTAAAAGGTTCAGCTGAGGAAGTTTCATGCGGTTTGCATGAAAGTGAAAGAAGTTTCTTATATTCACACAATACACTGGCGGGGGAATATATGAATTCACTTTCATGGCACCTGGCATGGAGATACCTCAGAAGACATCCGAGAAGGCAACACCTGGCATTCTCAACCATTGTCAGCGTAGCAGGCGTAGCTCTTGGAGTTGGAGCCCTGATTATCGTAATGGGCGTCCTTTCCGGCCTTGAGGATTTTATTGAGGAATCGGTTATCACTGTTGACGCACCCCTTGTAATTATGTCCGACAGCGGCAGCTCATTTCAGATGTCTGACAGCCTTCTGGATGAACTGGAATCCCTTGTTTCCATCGGCAGTATCTCTCCTTACATCCAGGGAGAGGCGATAATCCGGCTGCCATCCAGGGGGGTGGATTCGGGATGCAGGGTCAGGGGAGTTGACCCTGAGCGGGAATTCACCTCAGGCATGATGGAAGATAAACTCTCATATGGAGAGCTTGTACTTTCTACTCCGGAGGGGGATGACTGCATCCTGATGGGTCTGTATCTGGCAGAGCAGTTCTATCACTCCGTAGGCGATACCATGTACCTTTTTCCGCCCAAGGCATTCTTTTCCAGCAGGGGACATGCCATAGGGAAAGCAATTTTCTCAGGAGCCCTGGAAACAGGGCTGCCTGTAAACGATGAAACTCTGGCCTATATCCCACTCGATCTCGCAAGAAGAATGTACCTTCCCGAGGGTGGCTACACCGGGATAAAGCTCTATCCTGCGGAGGGCTTCTCCCTTGAAAATGCTGCCGAAGCAGCGATTGTTCTGCTGCCCGATGGAATCTCGATGAAAACATGGAAAGAACTGAATCCTGATCTTGCCGCCTCCATGAAGCTTGAGCGGATGGGTGCTTTTCTGGCTCTGCTTCTTATTACACTTGTTGCCACCTTCAACATTATGGGAACCATCGCCAGATCGGCCATCGAACGCAAAAAGGACATCTCCGTCATCAAGGCCATGGGAGGGAACAACAGGCTTATATTCAGAATATTTCTCTGGGAAGGGATAATCGTCGGAATAGCCGGTATCGTTCTGGGTTTTTTCATCGGCCTTGCCGGCTGCTGGCTTATAGGTGATACCGGCCTTCTGCAGCTGCCGGATGTCTATTCATTTCATGAAAACATCCCTGTCAGGGTTTCAATACCCAGGACAGCTCTGGTCGGCCTTGTCGCTTTACTGCTCAGTCTTTCATCAGGTATTCTTCCCGCTATGAAGGCAGCTGGACTTGATCCGGTACGAGGGCTTGAAAGTTGAATATTCTTCTCGCCGTTCTATTGTCTTATGGCTACTCTCCGAGTGACTCCAGCTGGAACCTGGTAACACTGGGCGATATCCCGGAGAGGGCAATCCTCTTCGCTGAGCTTGCGGCGAGAGAAGGAGGCAGGTCGACGATTGATCTTGCCGTAATGTTTGAGATGGCAGGCAGGTTTACAGAAGCTGAACACTGTTACAGCATTGCTTTGAACTCATCAACCGACCCTCTAATGTCAGAATGGCTTAAAAACAGGATTAAAGGCAGCAGACCACTGGACACGCTTGTAATTCTCAGCACCGTGATAAGTAATATGAGCGATACGGATGCCACGGATATATCAGTTGAAATACCCCTGCCGGAATCCCATTCCCCCTATCAGAGTATAGAACACCTGGCAGGCGCTTTCATGGTGGAGGGGAATCTGATGGTGCAGTATATCGATCTTCTCCCTTCCCGGACAACGGTTATCCTTCCATTGATACTTCATATTACACAGCAGCCTTACAGTTTCAGACCCCTTCCTGAGTATTATCCATGCATACACGGTTCAGTAAGCCTGGAGGACATCTCCACTTTTATCAGAGCGATTCAGATACCGGAAACTGAAACCGATCCGGGGCCCTGCCTTAAGGTTGCATACCTTCTCGAAGAAGAAGCAGCGGAGACGGGTCTTCATTTGCAGATCACCGGCGGTTTACTGAGAATAGGTACGGACAGCCTGCTTTTCCACGCCTGGAATCATCTCGGGGGAACAGGAATCCCCATCGATGCCGTTCTCTTCCACTCAGACTCGCTGCGAGGTATAGGTCACTGCCCAACGGACATTATTCCCCTCTGGAATTTTGATTACACCGACGGCCACGAGGTGTCGGTATTTTACCCGCAGCAGGATATTTTCCTGGATGTATCCATGCAGGCATCCTTTGCTGATCCGGATTTTATAGAAGGACTCCTGAAGCTCTTCCCGATGTGCCTGACAGCAAGAAAATGAATTTCCTTCACCCGGAGGTCAATATGAAACATATCTTTCTCTTTTCACTGATAACGCTGCTTGTCCTGACCGGATGTGGCCCGGACGAAGGAACCGCTGCTGATAACGCAGAGGATTCAAGAGATGAGTACCTCATGCTGCAGAACTGCATTGATGCCATCGGCGGTGAGGACGCAATCAATAATATTCAGGTGATACATACCATTGACAGCCTTTCTATGGCCGGGATGACCGGCATGACCGAATCATGGTGGGTTCGTGAACCCTTCATGGGATTCTCCGTCACGGAGATAGGCCCGGTAAAGCAGCAGATCCTGATTCAGGGAGACAGCGTATGGACGGTAGACCGTAACGGGCACCTATCGAAGGGCGGCGTAGAGGAATGGGATCAGATGATGCTTTCCAGGAGTACGATCTTCTACGACTATCTCTTCGATGCCTCAATGATCTCAACAGGGGCGGACACTATGATAGACAGTGTTCTGACCGTACCACTGCGTCTCGCGAATCAGCCGAACGTTGTCTTCTACTACTCGAAGGAGACATGGCTTCCGGTGCTCATGACAGCAGTGACAATGGGAATTGAAGTCAGAAGCTACCCGGCTGATTACGATAATATTGAAGGCATAGTTTCACCGACTTCAAACATCAGTACTGTCCCGGCCTTTGGACAGGAGATCGTAAACTGGAATATTCTTACCGAGTACAACGTAGCCGTTCCGGAATCGATTTTCGTACTCACTTCCACGGGAGGCGACTGGGAACTGGAAGATCAGGGAACTCCCACAGCTTTTTTACTCAAGGGCGAGCATATCTACCTTGATGGAGAGGTCAACGAAAACCCTGTAACCATACTTCTGGACAGTGGAGCAGGTGCAACTGTCCTGGACAGCACACTGGCAGCCGAACTTGGTCTGGAGGGAACAGGAAGCCTTCCGGCAAGAGGGATTGGAGGAACCAGGGAGTTCTCTTTCGTAGAGGTGCCAACCTATTACGCAGCTGGAGCCCTGATGAGTGATCAGACCCTGGCGGTAATGCCTCTTGCAGAGGAATTCTATCCTTCCACAGGGGAGATGATAGATCTCATCATAGGTTACGACTTCCTCAGCCGCTTTGTTACCAGGATCGACTATGGCTCCGAGACCATAACCCTTTTCGACCCTGACAGTTTCTGCATAGACAGTGATGACATTTCCATCCTGCCCGCAGAAAGGAGCATGAGCCTTCTATCCATAGAGGCGGTTCTTGAGGATTCGGTTCCAGTCACTCTTCTCCTTGATACGGGGGCAGGAGGAAACGTCCATCTCACACCATCATTTTTCGAAAAGCATCCAGAATTCCTGAATGACAGGCCTGCTTTTGAAACGGTGATACAGGGCGTGGGAGGAGAGGAAACCATCAGCGGTTTCAGAGTCTCGGAAATCACACTGGGAGACTATACGGTACCCGGCGGGATCTGCTCAAGCTTCAACGGTGGCGATATATTCAACCAGTACGACGGAATCCTCGGAAATGGTGTTCTGAGCAGGTTCATATTGTACCTGGATTACAGCTCCGGAAGGATCATTCTGGAGCCCTCTTCCCTTTTCGAGGAGGGCCTTCCGGAATCTCTTACAGGCATGGGACTCGAGATTGAGAACAACAACCTTCTTGTAAGACAAATCATACTGGGCTCCCCCGCAGAGGATGCGGGTATTCTCGAGGGTGATATACTGCTTGAGGTAGATGGAAACTCCGTCTCAGCGGATCAGCTGAACGAACTGAGCAGCCTTCTGCCGGACACTGTTGATGTTGCGGTATCATTAAAGCTTATTAGGAACGGCACCGAGATCGAACTTGAGCTGATAACGGACTACCTTGTCCCGATGTAGAGGAAGGAGGATTAGACCGGAACTGCGGAAAACCCAGTTTCCCGGTGTCAGAGACCCACTGCTGGAAAGAAAGTTCAGGAAGTTCTTCAGGGCAATAAATCCGGTAGGTATTTAATTACTATCAGATATAAGAAGTGTTCTAAAACTTGAGGTTAGAAATAGAAAAGGGAAATATAATGAAGAATGCTGCTTTTATATTAGTTATACTAAATATCAGTATATTATTTGCATCAACCTACTATGTTTCAACGACTGGCGATAATTCAAATGATGGCTCAATTAATAATCCATGGGCTACACCTGGATACGGTTCAAAGC
>JAIOSX010000136.1 GCA_021107345.1 Candidatus Aegiribacteria sp. | reverse complement strand
GTCAATGTACATGCCGGGCTGAAGCGACCCTGCTGGATTCAGCCCCATGAGCACTTCCGATGACACACCCAGTGAAGAAGCTATCCAGCTCCAGCTGTCTCCCTCCTTCACGAGGTACCTCGCAGGATCGATGGCCCACGCAGTATTGAACACTTCACCGGTATATGAAGCAGGTACAACAATTTCCCAGGCTTCACCCTCTGCCGGTGTTTTTTCCATCAGGTACGATCTATTAAAATCCATAAGCATATCAATATGTAGATCGGTCTCAGCAGCAAGCAATCTGAGATCAAAACCTGCAGGAACCCAGACAACGGCAAGTTTATCTGACTCAAGTTCTACCTGAACATACGCCTCAGCGGCGGAAGCAAAACGTGGAACGAAGGCATCCGTTTCACCTGGCAGCTCTATTTCACCGAAAGTGCTGCCTCCCTGCCGAAGTCCTGCCTGAACCTTTCCCGGACCGCAGTTGTAAGCAGCAATCGCTAAAGACCAGTCATCGAAAATGTTGTGCAGGTGTGTAAGATACCTTGCTGCAGCTCTTGTGGAGGCTACCCAGGAGTATCTCTCATCAATGTAATCGTCTATCTTCAAGCCAAGTTCACGCCCCGTCGTGGGCATCAGCTGCCATGGACCTGCGGCTCCTACTCTGGAATAGCAGCCCACAGCGAAATCACTTTCAATCCATACAAGTGCTGCAATTTCTCGAGGTACCCCTTCACTTCTGAGTATCTGCTCCACCAGTTCCTTTATGTCTCCCCTTCCTGGAAAGCTTTCAGGTCTGTACTGAATATCGCTGGTAGCAGCCAGAGAAGCCGGTATATCCGTGGAAGGAACCTCGCTGCATACTGTCGCTCCCCCCTGAAGGACCGGGAGTACCATCTGGTTCCGAGATGGGGGAGGCGCCGAATCAGAGATACGATGATCAAGGGAAGTAATACGCGTGCCTGAACACGAAATAATTGTGAGGGTTGACCACAGAACTGCTGTAAATATGTATCGAGTATTGTATATGGAGGTAAAACATTGATTACTTGCGGTGTTGTCGGGGCCACGGGACTCGTTGGCGAAACTATGATAAAAGTGCTTCAGGATCGCTCCTTTCCTTCTGACTCATTTCATCCCTTTGCCTCAGAGCCGGTACAAAAACAGGGACTACCCTGTTGAAATAATAAGACCGGAAGCAATCACCAAGGGAATGATACTCTTTGGTGCCACTTCTGCAAATATAACAAAAAAATGGATACCAATGTGCATTGAAGCGGGGGCGCTGATAATCGATAACTCTTCCGCATACAGGATGGACCCGGATGTTCTGCTGACGGTACCTGAGGTTAACGGAAATCTGATTACGGGAAAGGAAAATATCATTGCCAATCCCAACTGCTCAACCATCCAGCTTGTAGTAGCTCTTGCCCCTCTTCTGCAGCTGGGAAGAATCAAATGGGTTTCAGTAGCCACATACCAGGCTGTTTCGGGTGCCGGAACACCGGCGCTTAAAGAGCTGCAGAAACAGCAGGATGGAACCTTACCTGTAAATGAAACAGACAGGATACATGAGAATATCATCACAAGTATCGGCCCCCCTGATGCAGGCGGTTACTGCAGCGAAGAAATGAAGCTGATGAATGAGACCTGCAAGATAATAGGAATAAATTTCCCGGTATTTGCCTCTACTGCAAGGGTCCCGGTCAGAACGGGACACACCGAAGCTGTAGTGGTGAAATTCGATAATCCTGTACATTGCGATGAAGCTGCCAGAGTACTTGAAAAATCCCCGGGAGTTGCCGTTTCCGAATCCGGATCTTCACCTCTTGATGTGGAAGGCACCGACACCGTAGTTGTGGACAGAATTCGCAACAATCCAGCTGACCCGTCAGTTCTTCAGTTCTGGGTCCTTGCGGACAATCTCCTGAAAGGCGCTGCTCTTAATGCAGTACAGATAGCTGAGGAGTACCTCAGGAAAAAAGATATGAAATAAGGCTGCCGAACTCGCCGGCAGCCTCACTTCTGTGATTCATTATTCAGCAGGTCAGATATCAACGTCCATGTCGTCAAAGTCGAACTCGTCGTCCAGATCCTGGCTAAGATCTTCAAGTTCAGCGTTGCACTCTTCACAGACCACAAGATGAGGTGGATTGACATGTCCGCAGCTGGGACACTTGTTCTCATCTAATTCACCTGAGGAGTCCTCAATATCTTTGGCTTCGCCCGCTTTTACTTCTTCTATCAACTCGTCATCTTCTATGTCGATGATATCCTCTGTAGCCTTGGCACCGGTCTTCTTGGGCTTAATTGATGCATCCATACCGGGAACACCGGCGGAGGTCGCGTGGTCTACATCACTTAGCACACCGTTCAGATCATTCAGTTCCTTCCGAAGTTTATCAAGCGCTCCTGAAGTCTGATCACGATCGGATTCCGACTTGTTGAGTTCATTCTTGAAGTCATCATTGTCATTATTGAATTCTCCAAGTTTTGCTCTGATCTGAAGCTCATCAACCTGGTCAGACTGGTCAGTAAATGTTGTTTCCTTCTGACCGATCTGAGCTGCAAGCTCCTTAGCCTTCTTTTCGAGAGAGCCCCGCTGTTCGTTTATCTTCTCGAGTACCCCCTGAAGCTTGGTACTGTAGTCCTGTCGGATTTTCTTGTACACTCTGGTATTTGTATCCGGTTTCATGGTTTCCAGATTGTTCAGACGTCCGACAAGTTCTTCCCTGCGATCAAGCAGGTCGAGAATCTTTTTTTCAAGTACTTCTGCCATGCTCTCCTCCTCGGATAAATTACCGATTGGTTTTCAATAAATATTTAATACAAGTTCAATTGTCGTTTATAAACGGCCGCTTGTCAAGGTGAAGATCAACCTCGTAAATACCAGAAGGTGATCAACACCTGTTTTTACTCCATGGTCAGCCTCCGCAAACGCCTCTGCAGCGATGGCTGTATTAACCTTGCAGGCGGTTCCTGTGAATTTTATGAGCTTGTCAAGAAGCGGATACCTGGCTCCTGTTTCCGCTGATACTTCCTGACTGCTTCCACCTGCCTCAACTATTTCCATTGCCCCGATGACCTTCTGCCATAGATTGAAAAGGTAGACAATCATCCCTAGAGGTTCCTCTCCGTACCGCAGAAGAGACCATGCGGCATCCACCGCTTCCCCCCTCCTGTTGAAGAAAATCATATCCCCAAGGTGGAAGACATTTGTCCCCCCCTTTCCTGAGATAACTTCAATCATGCCGTTCCTGTCGATCTCGGCTCCAGAACCATGGTACAAAGCAAGTTTTGTCACGGCATCCGAGAGTCTTTGGAGATTCTTTCCCGAATACTCTGTCAGAAGCTGAACAGTATCCCTCGACAGCCTGATATTCTCCTCGGAAGCCAGTCTTTTCGCCCAGCCGGGCATATCCCTGTCGAAAGGTTCGTAGCATATATAAAAAGGTACGGCCTTCTCCAGTTTCCGCAGTATCGCTGATTCTCTTGGAACCTTTTCCGATGAAAGGAAAACTGCCGAATCGCTGAGCCCCTTTTCTATTGCATCAAGCAGTTCAGATGCTGCTGCTTTCCCAAGTTTGTGAACATTCGATATCACTATCAGCTTACCCTTTGAAAAAAGAGAATTCTCAAGGATATGTCTTTTAAGGTCGCCCTCACTGAGTTCATTACCTTCAAATCGGAGTAATTCATAATCCAGTAATTTCCTGAATCTGTAAACAAATGTATTCTGAAGCCGTCCCGACTGGTAAAGGTCAGGTCCAGCGGACACCAATATCGCTCCGTCCGAAGCGTTATTGACCATGTTTTCCATCTCACTGTATTTTTTGATTTTCATATTGCCTTTATACCTTAAGATATCTGACAGACCTTGCATAATGCATTGAAGGTGTGTATTTTTGCTTCTCTAAAAAAACCAATCCAGTTTCGGGGGAAAAAGATGTTAACCTGGCTAAGAGATAATGCTAAGATATTCCTGATTGCTACAATTGTCATATTTGTTGCCCTTATCTTTCTAAGATGGGGCATGGGAGAAGGAGATTCCAGACCCAGAAATCCCTACCAGCGCCCTGTCGCGACGGTGGATGGCAAGGATATTCTACCCGACGAATACCAGCAGGCTCTTCAATCCTGGAGCCAACGGTACCGATCAATGCTTGAACAGAGCGGCAACCCTGATCCTGAATCCATGCTCATTCTCATGAGTACTCAGATATCTGAGGAGGCCTTTCAGGGTCTTATAGACCAGAAGCTTCAGGGAATATATCTGAGAAACCATAATTGGCAGGATTTTACGGTAAATCAGGCCGAGGAATTGCTCATCGCGCAGATCGGCATGCAGAATCTGGGTGAAATGACGGCCAGGGAATACCTCGACATGATAAAATCGGAACAACCCGGAACGTACCAGCAGTACCTCTACCAGACCTATATGAGCGCCAGCACTCTGAGATTCCCTCTCGCTTCCGGAATGTTCAGTATGGCCAGCCTTGCGGAAGTTGATTATCTGATCCTTGACAACATGGGACAGATTACAGCCAGATACATAGTTATCGATACTGTACCTGCCCTGCCCCAGGAAGCCTACCTGAGTGAATTTTACGAGAGCAGGCCTGAATTCTTCAGCAAACCTGCGGGGTCCCTGCTCAGATACATCACTGTTCAGATCCTGCCTGAGGACACCGATCTGGAATTCGCCATGGACAGAATTGATTCCCTTATATATTCAACCGAGGGGTTAAGCATAGTAGCCACCAGGTCTCAGATCGCAAGGGTATTCGGAGACAGCATCAAAATTGAAACCGGAGTAAGAACAGAACCTTTCCTCGCCATGTACTCGGGGAATCCATCCATAAACAGCTATCATGTCCTGCTTCTTGATTCCCTTAACGAATCCACTGATACGTTTACGCTTGATTCAGCATCAGTTCAGGATGACACACTCTTTCTGCAGAGGTGGGAAATACCTATTCTACCCCAGTATTCAACTGTAAGAAGAATAATGTGGGACATGGAATCAGGCATGGAGGATATGCTCGCAGAAAGCATTCCCGATGTCCCGGATTCCCTGGTCATAGTTGATTTCGGGGAAATGCTGGTAGAGGAGGACACTCCTCTCGCAGGCATCATTTCCGAAGAGCTGGTAACGTTCGCGTCGGATACGCTCTGGAGAGATGACTTCGGTCCGATATTCTTCAGTCCTTCCTACCTGGGAGGATACCCCGCGTTTACATTGGTAAGAAGGCTGGAGTACTTCCCTGCTGATACTGCCGGGTACGAAGAAGCTGCTGATTCCGGACTTTTGCACGAAGCAGCCATGTATACCCTCAGAAGGGAAACTGCAAGGTCGAAAGCTCAGGAAATTATCAATGATATCCACAGCAGTGGTATCAATCTGTCAACATACGCTTCCAGTGAATCACTTCAGGTTCATTCGATTCCTTCATTTACAGCGGCACAGATAAGACTTAATGCTCAAATGGACCCTGAAGCCGCAGGAGGAATTCTCTATTCGGAGGAATTCGCAGAAGCAGCACTTATTACCCCCGAATTCCAGGTTATCGGTCCTTTCATGACCGGAACAAGCTGTGTGATTGCTGAAATACTCTCAAGGCAGGTCTCCGCAGAAGACCAGAATATGCAGACATTGACTTACATTTCCACCCAGTTTGGCCATGAGATGCTCGGATCTGAGTATATCATCAGGAACCTGAGAGAAAACAGCGATATCCATGACCTGCGGGATGAATGGTCACAGTACCTCGAAGCAGTTGAAGATTCCCTGGCAGCCAAGCAGGAACAGCTGGAAGAATAATCTGAACATAAACGCTAATATTCTGTGAAAAGCGGTGCTGTTAAGCACCGTTTTTCGCTTTCATATGATATGTATTTTGTCAGACCAACGTGGAATATTACATTGATAAATCATTGAGATTTATTAAAATAGCTTACACATCACGATGTTTTTTACACCAGGGCATTTACACTTGACTTCATCTCACCTTTATGCTAAACTGAACTTGCATACTGAAATACAGCAACATCAGATTATTAAGCAGGTAAAATTGAGTATACAACCAGAGAGCTGCACAAAGAAAAGAGAAGTTATAAAGAATTAAATAGGAACGGAGGGGTTATATTTGTGATCATGAAATAATATGACTACATCATAGACCATAAGTACATATTATTTGCGATATTGGAATAAAATCCCTCCGTCCCTATTTTTTCTTAGGAGTCGGCACAATGAAGAATGTATTCAGGATTAACAGTGTTGTACTATTATTGTTACTGCTATGCCCATGTTCTGTTCTTATCGCAGGAGTTTCATTCCAGACAGACTGGTCCGGTGGGCCGGGTGTTCCGGGACCTGTTAGTTCTTATTGGCTAAACACTTTCTCAAGCCAGACTCAGACTTCATGGACAGCCTGCACCGGTAAGCTGCTTCTGGGTATTTCCAAAATCAGCCATACGATTAACTCAAGTCTGGGCGGATGTCATTACGCGTTTCCGGCAGATATGGACGGTGATGGGGATGTGGATGTTCTGGCGCAGTCTACGGACAATTATGATGTAGCCTGGTTTGAGAACGACGGCAGCGGGAGTGGATGGGATATTCACATGGTCAGCGATAATTACCCTGTGATCTGGTGTGCCTACCCCGGTGACCTTGATGGTGACGGTGATATGGATGTGGCTGGAGCAAACAGCTCTTCCTCCAATAAAGGAGTAGAGTGGTGGCGAAACAATGATGAAGTTGGAGACAGCTGGACAAGATTCTATGTTGATGACCAGTACGGACAACCTGGATTTGTCTGCTGTGCTGACATCAATAACGATGACACACTTGAGGTTGTTTCTCCTTCAGGAACCAGCCCCTATCAGATCGCCTGGTGGGAGAGTTCCACAACTCCACCTGATTCCATGTGGGAGAAGCATGTGGTTTCCGGCAGCAGCAAGGATGGCTGGGAGCTGTTCCCTGTTGATCTGGATCAGGACGGGG
>JAIOSX010000343.1 GCA_021107345.1 Candidatus Aegiribacteria sp. | reverse complement strand
CAAAGAGTGGTCAGACAGAGAAAGAGAAACACCCGCTCCACCGGCACGAATAAACAGCCTTACAAGACCCTACTTCACCTTCCTCAATCATGTAAGGAAGGAAAAAAACCCGAAACAGAAACTCACCCTCCAGCGCGAGATAACACAGCAGCTTCTCGATGCCATGGGATACGAACAAGAACCAGAAACAGTCCTCCTGGATGACGGCACCACATTACCCATCCTCAGCCAGATAAAAAGACCGGACGATACACCGGAACTCTGGGTGCTGGAAGCACTGGAGCAGAAAGAGGACACAGACCCCCTCAACCTTAAACCACAGAAGGAACAGTTCCCCGAAAACACCGAACCACAGAACACCGATCTCACCTGGGAAGAACTGATAACAAAAAAGATCTTCACAAAAACTGAACCCCCCAGATGGATAATCCTCATAAGTGCAACACAAATACTCCTGATGGACAGGGGCAGATGGAACGACAAACGACTAATAAGATTCAACCTTCCAGACATCCTCGGCAGGAAAGAAAGATCGACCATGAGAGCAATGGCCGCCCTCCTGCACAGAACAAGCATTGTACCGGAAGAAGGTCTCTGCCTTCTGGACACCCTGGATGAGAACGCACACAAGCACGCATATGGAGTATCGGAAGACCTGAAGTATGCCCTTCGCGAAGCAATAGAACTCATAGGTAACGAAGCCATCTGGTACATTCAGGAGAAACGTCATGAGAAGATGTACGAGCAGGGACAGACATATGCGAATGATCTCTCGATTGAGTGCCTCCGCTACATGTACCGCATGCTCTTTCTGTTCTACATAGAGGCAAGACCAGAGCTTGACTACGCCCCCATGAAATCAACCGCCTACAGCAAAGGCTACAGCCTGGAATCACTGAGAGATCTTGAACTGATTACTCTCAACACAGAAGATTCAAGAAACGGTTACTACATCCACAATTCAATCCAACTTCTTTTCAACCTCATCTACAACGGTACGAAGCTCGACAAACAGAATGTGTTAGACTGGGAGAACAAAACCCACCACCACATCTTTGAAATGGACCCGCTCAGAAGCCACCTCTTCGATCCGAACAGAACTAAAATCCTTTCATCTGGATACAGATACTGAAGGAAACATATACATTCTTTACTCCGGTTATGGAGTTGGTCAGAATGGTAAGGCTGAGATTTGGAAGGTGGATACGGTTTCCCGCACCGCTTCCATGGTCAGGCTGGATCATTCCGCGGTAGCATTCACGGTTTGCGGCAACAGAGCAGCAGTAGTGGAGCAGCAACATGAACCCGGTGAGAATGGTGAGGTTGTTCTTATTGGAACCCCTTCGATTCATGTCTATCAGATAGAATGGGAGGATAATAAAAGTGTTTAAAACCTCTTCTGTATTTCTGCTGTATATCCTTGTTTGTGCAGTTGGGTTATCCTGCCAATCAGACGTTGACAGCGATGTTTCTCTTTGCGAAGAACTGATCGAATGGAGAGAATGGCTCGAAGCGTCCAGTCCTCCGGAAGTGGAAACTGACATGCCGCTTTACATTCCTTCCGATACGATACTGTCACCGGAAAAGTGCAATTATGAATACTACATGATAGAAAATTTTGTGATTGATAGAGACAGGATTTTTCTGAGTGATGGTAGAAGCAGCACTCTCCTGGCTTATAGCATTGACGGGGAGCTTCTCTGGAAAACTGGAGGGAAGGGAGAGGGGCCCGGTCTCTTCAGCGGTGTGGGAGAGATAGCATGTAATGGCGATACTCTTGCGGTGTGTAATCATGGTGTAGGTAGAATAGACTATTTCGATTGCGACACCGGGGACTGGATATCATCGATATCGATACTATGGCCCTATGACCTGTGTTTTCTTCCCGATGGTAATCTGGTTGTGCTGAGTCTAATGCAGAGTGACCTTGTTACAATATTTACACCATCAGGGGAAAGAGTCTCCAGTTTTGGTTCATGGGATGCTCCAGGGGAGGAAGTCTTCTATTCAATGTTCTCAGCAAGTAACAGGAATATGCGTTCAACTCTCATAGGTGATAGCATACTGGCGGTCAATTCCTATTTCTATAATTGGTGTCAATTATACAATATTAACTCTGGCGAATTGATCAATGCGTTCAAGCGGGAACTGCCTTTTCCCGAGATGGAGTTTGAAGTAAGAAATGGTGGAGTTGTCGGAAAAATCCATGCAATCGATATTGCATCGTTCGGTGATATGATTGCGATCTTACACAGACCACCAGAGGAGAGTTGGGATATCTCATCAAGGTATGATGGAGTTCCCTTTTATGAAGTAGATTTCGCGATGGTTGATATTTGGGATACTGACGGAGAGTACATCGGCAGTTTTGCCTTCCCTCGCGGGGTAGGACGTATCCTCTGGCACGATGGTATACTGTATGGTGCGACTGATGGGTCAGGAGAACTGATACGATTCGATGAGTTCACTTTCGATTCGGAAAGGAATCCTTGATGAGCCTTTTGCTTCTCTGGACAGGGAGAATGTTCTTAAACTCTCGGAGTCTCTCCGTGAATGTACCGAGCGCTGTACTGTTATTGTTGTTTCACATGGATGGGAAAAAGAACTGAAACCGGATGTGAGTTTTTCAATCCAATAATAATAACAGATAGAATGTAGTTTGTGGATTTTTTTCTTTATAACCGCTGACCTGGCTGATTCCTCCGAAATAAAGCCTGCGCATATTGCAGAAGCCGTACAGTACCGCTCCATGACCGGGCAGATGTATCCCTGAACCAGTTGATCGAAAACAGAGGAGAGAGTAACCTATTTGTAGATGCGTTTTCAATGTTGTATTGTATTTTTTGTAGTATGTTCTGAGCCTGACTGCAGGAAAGACATTTAATGAAGGAAAAATGTAAATGCATATTGAACATGGTCTATATCTTTTGTTTGTCATTATTTCCATTTCCCGCGCAGCCGATCCTGTAATGCTGGCGGATTCTCTGAATACTTACTGTTACGATTTTGTTGTAATCGATACCGGTGAAATCGTATTCATCGATAACGAAGGCTGTCTCAGTATAGTTTCTCCAACAAACCCGATGCAGATCAGGAAATTTGAAATCCAGTGGGGAAATGAACTTGATGAATGGGGTAATACCGGGAATCTGATCAATCTCAGTGCCAATTCCGATGGCGGTATGATCTGCTTCACGCAGTTCGTCAATATTCCCGATGGATTAAATATCGAAAGCGAGTTTTACATTCCAGTTCCGCTTCTGGTAGCTGTATGTCGCAGTGATGGTTCCGATGCTGACATTATCGGTTTATCCATTGATGTCGGAGGGGGGCCGCATTTCGATTTTACCAGAGATTCCAGGTATGTTTTTGGAAATCCCTTTCTGGAATGCCTGCCTTCACCGGAGGCCTATGCGGAATTCATGTCTGATGACGGAGAGCGTCTGCCGGATTATCTGATGGTTGACCTTGAAACAGGCGAGCGGAGTGGAAATCCTTCAGTATTAGGTGACGGGTATTACCTGAATCCCTACTCCGACCTTGCCGCGGCAGGCTGGTACCCGCCGAATACTATTGTTGATATTGCAACTCAGGAAGTTCTTCTTGAAGATACCTGCATTAACCATCCGACTGTTATAGGAACATGGGTTCTTCCCGATGCGGGTCTGGCAGGGAGTGATGATGGACAGGTACTCCGATATTCCTCAGGCACGGAGACGGTGAATCCCGGCCTGGCACTGAAGGTATACTGCATGATACCCGATGGCCGGTATCTTTTCAGTATAGATGGTAGAGATACTGTGATGCTGGGACTGATTAACTGGGATACCTTTGAAACATCCGGTTCTCTCAAAATACCTGAACTTGCCGGTTTATACTGCACCATTAAACCTTTGTCCGATAGTAACGGAGTGGTTTTCAGGAATGCGAATTCCCTGTACTACTTTGAATTACCGTAGGATAGAAAATACAATGATTGATGAAGCGGTTTTGATTGAACCTGTTATCAAGGTTAACGGTCTTACTAGAAGGTTCGGGGATCTGACAGCTGTCGATGATATCAGTTTTCAGGTTAACCGGGGGGAGATCTTCGGGTTTCTGGGCCCCAACGGCGCCGGTAAAACGACTACCGTCCGAATGCTGACCGGAGTTATCGAACCGACCAGCGGTTCCGCCACGATTAAGGGTCACGATATCAGGAAAGAATCAATTCTCTCCCGAGAGCATATAGCGGTGGTTCCCGAGCAGGCTAACGTATACCTCGATCTTTCCGTCTGGAGAAACCTCATGCTCATGGCTGAGCTTTACGGTGTTCCCCGGGACAGGCGGATCAGTTCCGGGGAAAGGCTTCTGGAAACCCTGGGGCTTCTGAGCCGAAAAGACAGTAAGGCTCGCGAACTGTCAAAGGGCCTCAAACAGAGGCTGATGCT
>JAIOSX010000245.1 GCA_021107345.1 Candidatus Aegiribacteria sp. | reverse complement strand
TAATGTCTATTTTACTCCGATCTTTTCAATTGCACTTTTTAACAATTCATTCACTTGCCCGGCAATTTCTTCCAGTTGCGGATTTCCCATCTGTGACATCATAGCAACTGGATCCATCGCTGCTACCTCAATATTATTATTCCCCTGATCAATTACTATAACATTGTACGGTAACAATGTGCCTATTTTATCTTCAGCTTTAATAGCTTTATAGGCAAATTGCGGATTACAGGCACCTAGAATTGTGTAACTCTTGAAATCTACATCAATTTTCTTTTTCAGGGTTTCCTTCACATCAATTGATGTCAGAACACCAAATCCGATTTCCTTAAGCAAACCGGTTACTTCCTCAATGATATCATTAAAATTGCCACTGACTGTACGGCTGAAGTAATATTTCATGTCGTTATGTAATTAATTTAAAGTCGGGTCATTTGGCAGGGAAGTCCAGAATTCATATTCCTCACCAAGTTCTTGAAGTGTATTATCCCAGAGTGTTTCAGGATCACCACTCATTACCTGGATTGTATTGATATTGGAAACAAGCCAGGAATTTTTTGTCAGTTCTCCTTCAAGTTGTTTGGCAATCCATCCTGAATATCCGGCGAAAAATTTTATCTCTCCTGGTGAAATCCTGTTTATAGATATTAATTCTTTGACGATTTCCACATCACCACCCCAATAAAGGCCTTCCATAATTTCAATACTGTCCTCAACCATTTCTCCGAGTGTGTGGATAAAAAAAAGACTGTCTGTTTTAACCGGGCCAGCCAGCGATTCAGTGTGGTGTCTGGATGCTCTGACCGGTGAAAGGATCTGGGCTACCGGTGCTGCCGACTGGGAAGGAAGCACACCTGCAGTTGTTGATGGTAGAGTGTATTGTGGGCGAAATGACAACTGGTCCCAGGAAATATCCAGTGTCCACTGCTTTGATGCAGAAACTGGTTCAGAAATATGGACGGATACGCTCTCCGGAAATCAGGTGAGCTGTATGACTGTCTGGAATGACATGGTATTTGTTCCTACATATGTTCAAAATCAGGAAACTCCTTTGTATGCCCTGGATGCCAATACAGGCTCGATCATATGGGAGAACACCGATAGTTATCAGGGCTACTGGGACTCATCTCCGGTTGTTGTGGACAATTTGATTTACATAAACGGAGATGATGGCAAAGCGAGGGCAATCGATACAATGACAGGGATTACCATCTGGGAGGCATTTATTGTGTCCGGTTTCATAACAGCAACTCCAGCCTATCATGACGGCAGGCTCTACTTCGGGGACGAGGTAGTTAATTTCCACTGTCTTAATGCCTATACCGGCAACACCATCTGGTCCGTACCAGGTGAGCAACACGGCTCTTCCGGCATCGCTGATGGTATTGTTTTCTATGGTGAGATGAATAATCCTGATAATGCCAGAGTAATCGCTCTGGATTGTGATACAGGGGAAGAGATCTGGTCTTACGCAACCGGTAGTAATTGGATATTCTCCAGCCCGGCCATCACCGACGGGGTTGTTTACATAGCTGGTATAGACTGGAACCTCTACGCCTTCGGAACCGGCTTGAAGTACACCTACCTGGACGATTTGTTCGCAGAAGTGGGATCAAACGAATTGATAGCCACATCCTTCGACGAAGGAGTTCCTGTTGCCGCAGACACCATAAACTTCACCGTTACAGGAACAGGGATCAATCTGGAACCTACTCACCTGCTTGGTCTGTGTGCAAGCCCGAATCCTTTCCATTCAACTGCATTCATTTCATTCGAGCTTTCAGAACCTGGATTTACATCAATTGAAGTGTATGATCTTTCCGGCAGGATTATTTCTACCCTCAAGAGTTCCGAACTTGCCTCTGGAGAGCATTCGGTGCAGTGGGATGGAAGAAGACAGAACGGGGAACCTGTTGCAGCCGGTCTTTACTTCTGCAGTATCCAATCCGGAAATATCACGGAAACAACCGGTCTTTGCCTGCTGAGATGATGGATTCATGAGTGCAATTATTATTTGCGCCCCATCACACTGGAGATAGTCGGTAAATATCTGAAAATGCTACCTTTAATCAGGCATTACTTTTTAAGTTCCTCAAGCACCTGCTCAGCAATAGAGAACGGAACCGCTTTGTAATACTCAAAGTGCATTGCGAATGATGCTCTTCCCTGGCTCATGTTCCTGAGTTCTGTAGCGTACCCGAACATTTCCGAAAGAGGAATGAGTGCTTTTACAATTTGTGCATTTCCCTGCTTGTCCATTGATGTGATATTCCCCCGCTTCCCGTAGATATTTCCGGTAACATTTCCCGAGTAATCCTCAGGTGTTGTAACGGAAACACTCATAACAGGTTCAAGCAGTTGGGGGTTTCCCTTCATGAAAGCTTTCCTGAAAGCCGACTCTGCGCATCTCCTGAAAGCCATCTCCGAGGAGTCCACTTCATGAAAAGAGCCGTCATTCAATGTTACTTTGATGTCAACCACGGGAAAATCAACCATTACTCCGCGTGCCATTACATCCAGGATTCCCTTTTCGACTGCCGGTATGTATTCACGGGGAATATTGCCGCCCTTCACTTTATTACGGAATTCGAAACCGTGACCGGCGGGCATGGGCGAAAGAGTCATGATGACATGTGCATACTGCCCCTTGCCACCGGTCTGCTTGGAGAGCTTTTCATTAATATCGACTGTGGACGTAATGGTTTCTCTGTAGGCTACTCGAGGGGGGGAGGTGGTAACTTCAACAGCGAACTCCCTTTTCAGCCTGTCCAGAATTATCTCCAGATGAAGCTCACCCATTCCTGAAATAATGGTTTCCGATGTTTCGGGATTTGCAGAAACTATGAATGTGGGATCCTCCTCTGACAGCTTGGCCAGGGCACGTGAAAGCTTATCCCTTTCTCCCTTTTTCTCAAGAATGACGGCCACGCTGAGGACAGGTGCGGGAAATTCGATTGCTTCCAGGATTATAGGGTTCTCTTCGCAGCATAGTGTATCACCTGTTGATGTGTTGGGAAGACCGGTAACGGCGCCTATTTCACCCGTGTAAAGAGCATCAACGGCTTCTCTTTTGTCAGCATGCATACGGAGTATTCTTCCGGCCCTCTGCGTCTTGTTCTCCGATGAATTGTATACATACGATCCGGATTGAAGCGTACCTGAATAGACCCTCACATAAACCAGTTTGCCTACATGGCGGTCAGTGACAACTTTAAACGCCAGGGCTGCAAGTCTTCCATCATCTCTGGGAATGCGTTCGATAGGATTACCTTCAAGACACTTACCGCTGATGGGTTTCAGGTCCAGCGGCCCCGGAAGATAGGATATAACTGCATCCAGAAGCCTCTGAACTCCCATATTCCTGTATGCGCTACTGCACAGAACAGGGCATACAGCGTGAGAATGGGTGGCTTTCCTTATGGCAAGGCTGAGTTCCTTGCTTGTGATGTCTTCTCCTTTGCAGTACTTATCGAAAAGGTCCTCATCCACTTCGCTTACCTTCTCGATGAGATGTTTCCTCCATTTATCCGCTTCGGAGAGCATATCATCGGGAACTGGTTCTTCGTGCCATGACATTCCGCGGTCGGATTTGTCGTAATAGACCGCGCAGTTGTCTACAAGGTCCACAATACCTCGAAATTTGTCCTCGGAGCCAATAGGTATTACGACCGGTACTGCATTGGCCCCAAGCTGTTTCTGAATTGACTCCACGACACCGTAGAAATCCGCTCCCAGCCTGTCCATTTTGTTAACCAGGGCAATCCTGGGTACCGAGTATTTTTCAGTCTGTCTCCAGACAGTTTCAGATTGAGGTTCAACACCGCCGACTGCGCAGAATAGAGTTATCACTCCATCAAGTACCCTGAGGCTGCGTTCTACTTCTACTGTAAAGTCAACGTGACCGGGGGTATCTATAAGGTTTATCATGTGATCCCGCCAGACGATTGCTGTTGCGGCGCTTGTTATTGTAATTCCGCGCTCCTGCTCCTGAGCCATCCAGTCCATTACGGCTTTCCCGTCATGGACTTCACCCATTCTGTGCAGTTTGCCGGTATAGAACAGTATCCTTTCCGATACTGTCGTTTTACCTGCATCAATATGCGCCAATATCCCTATATTACGGAGCTGATTGAGAGAATACTTCCTTGACAATTCTATACTTCCGTTCCATCTATATATGATTATTCAACAAAGAAGCCTGGCTGATCCAGGCTCTACAGACATGTAATATACTAAACAACAGAAATATTTCCTTATCCGGGGGGTATATGCCGGAATTAAACATAAGAATCGCAACCATGGATGACATGGAGGATATTGCAGCTATATCCCGATCAACATGGGATGGAGATGATTATCTTGAGGAAAAGTCACGGGGATGGATCAGGGATCGCAGCCTGTACGCCGGTGAGTTAAATGGAAAGGTTGTTGGAACTTTCAGACTATCTCGGATGCCCGGAGGAGTGCTGTGGATGGAGGGGCTTCGAGTACATCAGGATTATCGGAGTAGAGGATATGGAAGGCAACTTGCCGATACCGCTTTCAAAACAGGAAAGAAAATCATAGGAAGCGGCAAAGCCGGGTGCATGGAATTCTCAACATACATCAATAACGATGAAAGCATACACATTTCAATGTCCCAGGGTTTCAGGGTAGTGAACCGTTTCATTCTCATGACAAGGGAAGGCATCGATTCATCCGCGGAAATCGAGACATCTGTACCTTTACAAAGAGACTTTGCGGGTATCTCTCAACACATACCCTGCGGCTGGAAATACCCGCGGCTCTGCCCGGAAGGAATAGAATGGGCATTGAAGCAATGTGATGCTTTCAGAACCGGGGAAGTCCTTTTTCTGAGAAGGAGGGATTCCGACGAAGTTACTCCTATCCAAGGCGCAGAAAAAGACCCCGACGGCTTTCTTGAAGGAGCGGAGGCAGCGGCAATGAACGCAGGTGATTCGCATTCATGCATTGTACTTCACGAATCCGGAAAGAAGATTATTGAAAGAGCCTTCGACAGGGGGTATGACACCTGGGAACCAGTCGATGGTTACAATGTATTAATATTTAGATATAACATATAGATTGCTTTATCTTCAGAAATATGCCTCACTCCCTTTGTGCAGCCTGCGATCTTTGATATATTCTGCGTTAACAAATGCCGGGATGGTGGAATTGGCAGACACAACGGACTTAAAATCCGTTGCTCCTTTGGGGCGTGAGGGTTCAAGTCCCTCTCCCGGCACCATTTTCCGAAAGGATTATCTTGCCTCACATTCGAGTTCTGTCTGATACCGTTATCAATATGATCTCAGCAGGTGAAGTGGTGGAGAGGCCCGCATCTGTTGTAAAGGAACTCATTGAGAATGCTCTTGACGCTGAAGCCACGGAAATCACTGTAGAACTGGAACAGGGGGGAAGAAAGTCCATAATTGTGCGGGACAACGGCCTGGGCATGAACAGGCATGATCTTCTACTTTCCGTTCAGAGGCATGCTACAAGCAAGATTTCCTCCAGCAGTGATCTTTCTTCACTCTCTACACTTGGATTCAGGGGTGAAGCCCTTCCAAGCATCGCTGCTGTGACTCATTTTACCATTCTCACTTCAGACGGAGATGAGGGCTTTCGAATGCGAATGGATGGCGGAATTCTAAGGGATGTTTCTGCCGCCGCCAGAACCAGGGGTACAACAGTAACTGCAGGCGGACTCTTTTACAATCAACCGGCAAGAAGGAGTTTTCTCAGGACACAGGCTACTGAACTTTCCTGGGTGGAGAAATTCATTACCGGCTCCGCTCTCGCGAGGGAAGAGATTGCCTTCAGATTACTCCATAACGGAAATGAACTCTTTCATCTTCCGGCAGGCCAGTCCGTTCCGGAAAGGCTGCGTTCCAGATACGGTCTTCCAGGAGACAGCAGATATGTTAAGTCCGAAGGACAGTCCGGGAGAACATCCGTTAAGCTCATCTGGTTTCCCGACAGTCGATGGAACCGAAGAAGCCACCAGTATTTCCTGGTCAATGGCAGAATGGTCTATACAGGTCTTATTTCCGGCCCTGTTGATGCAGTTCTCGCCGGGCCGGCGGGTTATCCACTTCTTTACTGCAGCGTATCTGTACCTCCCGATGAAGTGGATGTTAACGTCCATCCTCAAAAGCGTGAGGTAAGATTCAAAAAGCCATCATCGATAAGGGAAGCTGTTGAAGCCGCTCTTGGCGAACTCCCATCATCCAGAAAAAGCGGAATGACAATGTTAACCGGCAGAAGAGACCCCATAGGTTCCTTCGCGAATGATACCAATAAAAATATATACACCGAGGACCTTTTCAACGCTTCAATGCAGGTACAGGCCCCTGGTGCGGTTGGTGCTTCAGGGAGGACGGAACAGGATTTTCCCATTGTACAGATAGGCAGATCTTATCTTGTGACATCCACCGACAAGGGCATAGTTCTCATTGACCAGCACGCAGCCCATGAAAGGATACTGTTTGAAACGGTACTGAAGTCCATGAACAGTGATTCGGGATCAGGGCATCAGAAACTCCTCCTTCCCGAGAATATCAGGCTTGATGCATCCGAAAGAGAGCAGATGGATGATTACCGCGCTGTCCTTAACAAATCCGGATTCGAGTTTCACATCGATGGCGAAACACTGGTTCTTACTGCTGTTCCCCCCGGAACCTTTCACGGAATAAGCGCATTGAGGGAAATACTCAGATCCCTTCAGAATCCTGAGAATAAAGATATGCCGGTGCGTGAAAAGGTTGCTGCAGCCGCAGCATGCGCAGGTGCAGTGAAATTCGGTGACCCGCTCTCGTCTCTTGAGACAAGGCATCTCATAGATCAGCTGTTTTCCACATCGGATCCGTTCCACTGCCCCCACGGAAGGCCTACACTGATCGAGATTTCCTTTGAAGAGCTTGGTGAGAAATTTGGACGATAGCTTTGTTGTACCGATACTTACCGGATGCACTGCCTCCGGAAAAACTGAAGTGCTTCTCAAGCTCAGGCGGAAATACGAAATAGAGGTTATAAGCGCGGATTCCAGGCAGGTGTACAGAGGGCTGAATATCGGGACAGCAAAACCTTCATTTGAAGATCAGTCCATCCTTGTTCATCATCTTATTGATCTTATTAACCCGGATGAAAACTTCTCAGCAGGGATGTTCGAAAGGGAAGCATGGCGACTGATCCATGAAATAAGAAGCAGGGATTCGATACCGGTTATCGCCGGAGGAACAGCCCTGTACCTTCTGGCACTTATTGGAAATCTTGATCCCATGCCTTCGAAGTGCAGCGGTGTAAGAGAAGGTTTGAAAGCTATTGAACGGGAAGTTCCCGGAGTGCTGCACCGTATGCTTGAAAGGCTTGATCCTGCCACCGCAACGACTACGGGAGAAGGAGACATCAGAAGACAGATCAGAGCGCTTGAGCTTTACGCACTGACAGGTTCAGTACCTTCAGCGCTGCGAAAGGGGGGGGATCCGATGCTCAGGAAGATGTTCAGAATAGTCGGTATTGCCCTGCCCAGAGAAGAGCATCGCAGAAGAATCAGAGCAAGGGCTGTGGAGATGATCAGACATGGATTGATAGATGAAGTCAAATCCCTGCTTAGTGCCGGCTGGGGAAAAGAAAGCATTCTCGGAAGGACCATAGGATACAGGGAAGTACTCGATTATCTGGATGGTACTATTACCTCCGTGGAGGAGACTGTAGATGCTATTTCCGTTAATACGTGGCGCCTTGTGAGAAGGCAGAAAAATATGTTCGGGCGGTTTGAAAAAATAGTCTGGGTCGAGGACAACACGGAACAGATAGAAGAATTACTGTTTGGTGAAGGGGGATTCTAATGGAGAAGAAGAGGGAATCGGGAGAGATACTCGAGCACATGCTGCTGGAGGAAGTGAAGATGGAGGATATCGATTTTATCGAACCTCCTGATGAATGGGATCCTGAGCTTCATCAGAAGGAACCGAATGTGCCTCCGGTACTTATTGAGGAGAAATCCGGAATGGATGATGAAGAGCAAAAAGAGCGCAAGGAGTACTGTCTTCTGGCTCATCACAGAAGTTTCTGGAAGATAAAGGCAAAGGGGCAGTTCACTCTCAGGGCTCTAATTGTACGAAGCAGTGTGCATATATCTCTGGCTCACGAATCCATAATGAACTGCACGGAGGAAGCACTGCTGTTCGATGGCCTTCTCCGTAACGAACTATGCGAGAACAGAAGCAGACTTTCTGAGCTTCTGGGGTATTCAAGGGCAAGGATAACTCAGATACTCAATCTTCTTAAACTTCCGGCAGAAATGCGGCAGAAACTCCTTCTAACGGATGATATCAGCGAATTTCAGCTTCGTCCTATAGTCCGGATCACGGATAAAAGGGCCCAAAAAAATATGTTCAACCATCTTATTAAGGGCAAACTTACGGGCAGGCAGATGGCTCTCTTTGCCGATGAGAACGAGAAAGATGAAGCGGATAATAGTGAGCCGTCAGTCGATATAGAAGATCTCATGAGCGTGGATATTCAGCAGAATGAACAGGAGAAAGCACGGCAGAAGGATCACGATGAATCAATTGATGAAACGATTTCCGGCAGTGTTATCAAACCTGCTCACACAGCAAAATTGATGCAGCTTTTGAAACTCAGGAACATCGACTGGGAAAAGGAACTGGAGAAAGAGGATATCAGTCCTATCGATACGGAATTCCTGAGCGGGATATTCAAGTTGCGAAACGGTCTTTACAAGGAAGCTGTGGATATCCTTGAGGGGGTTATCGAAGCAAATCCGGAATATACTCCGGCATATTTCTATGTAGGCAAGTGCAAGAACCTGCTGGGAGATCCCATGGCAGCTGAGAATGCCCTTAGATCAGCTCTTGAATTGCTGCCCATGGAACCGGATTATCTGGTGGAACTTGCCATAGTTCTTGAAAAGCTGAAAAGAGATTCCGAGGCTTCGGCACTCTACAGGAAGGCCGGCTCAATTCGAAAGAAATCCCATATGGGAGACGGCAGGTGAGATACTGGACGTTCCTGCTGTTTTTTCTAATCCTGGTTTCATGCGCGAAGATGGCGGCCCCCGGTGGAGGACCTGAAGATGAAACCCCTCCTTCGATCGTTTCCGTTTTTCCCACTCCGGGAGCCGGCTATACGGGCCTGAGAAGAATAACAGTTGAATGGAGCGAAAGGCTGGATGAGGCCTCTGCAGCTGTTTTCATTTACCCGACTGTAGAATACAGCCTGGATGTAAGTGGTTCAACCATGAAGATTGAGCTTTCGTCAGCAGTAGGAGAAGAACCGCTGGTAATCCACCTGCCGAAGGATATTCAGGACAGGCGGGGCAATCGAACGGGTATTTCGGAGGATCTGATCTTCAGTTCGGCGGATTCGCTGCCGGGGGGACAACTGATGATCTCAATGGTCAGGCAGGGGGGAGGCAGCCTCTCAGCTATTACACTGGTGGAGTTGTACAGAGATTCAGTCCTTGTTCGTCGAACTATCCCGGATTCAACCGGTACAGCATGGATAAATTGGCTCGAACAAGGGGATTACAATCTGCTCTGTTACGAAGATCCGGACAGGTCATACCAGTGGAACTGCCAGCAGGAAGCCGGTATCGATACCCTGGTTACACTTATTAAGAATGACAGCATGAAAGTTGATTTTACGCTGACCGTCATTGATACTGTAGGTCCTGTCCTTACCGAGGTTAAAGCCTTCGACAGCTACCATGTACAGCTGCTTTTCAACGAAGAGGTATCCTATGAATCATTCAGCAGAGGAGAGGTGGTTCTGAAGGACACTCTTGGAGATGAAATACCCGTCAACGGGTTCTGGCTGCCGGGAGGGTTTTCGGGAAATACTGTTGTACTTGAATCCTGCAAAATTCCCGATACGGAGATCACCGCCTATGTTTCAGGTATCGAAGACCTTATGCTCAATTCGTCTAAATCGGATTCACTTGAGTTCTTCGGAGTTGATTCGATACCTGCGGACAGCCTCAAAATTCGCTCTTACTATCCTGCTCCGGGGTCGGACAATGCCGATCCCGCAGGTCCCTACAGGATTTCGTTCAACTACTGGATAGATCCTGATTCCCTTGATTCCAGATTCAGCCTAAGAAGGGTAGCTGACAGTGTTCTGGTTCAGGGAACTCTAACCGTAGTGGATGGCAGATCCTTTGAGTTTTACCCCGATCATCAGCTCATAGGCGAACAACAATACAGGCTGGAGCTGCTTCCGGGTTTATCAACCATTTGGGGTGATACCCTTAGAATGCCTTTTACATGCGCATTTTCAGCATTGTGGGGAGATGAACCCGGTTCGATCATAGGAAGAATCACAGGCTCGATATCCCAAAGAATAAAACTGCAGATAAGCAGAACCGGAGGAGGAGGGGATGACGCAATAACATACGCTGCGGTTCATCCGGGAGATTACCGGGTCAACGACATACCGGCAGGACGTTATACGGTTGCGGCATTCATTGATACCGACGGCTCCGGTACATGGAGCCCCATGGAGCCCTATGGAACATTTCCCGGCGTGGTTCTTGTCCAGCCGGGTCTTATCACGGGAGATGTGGACATTGATATTCTGCCCTGAGGAGAAATTCAGCAGGAAGGACTGCAGCAGCTGTGCCATCTGTGCAGGAGTCTGCCCTTCACATGCCATTCATATGAGCAATGGGTATCCTGTTTTCAACACTCTTCTCTGCATCGGCTGCGGTCACTGCGGAGTATTCTGTCCGGAGAACGCCTTCGGAATGGAACCTCTTCCCGCAAATCCGGTCACATCACAACAGTACAGAGAACTTCTTGAAGCAAGAAGATCCATCCGTTTCTACTCAGATAAAATCCCATCGGAAGATGAGATAAATACTCTGCTCTCAGTAATGTCTCAATCCCCTACAGGTGTGAATCTGCAGGGTATCATCGTTAGAGTTATTTCAGGACCTGATGCAGCAGGAAGACTTGTTAAGCCTGTACGAAAGATGCTTAAGATTCTGTCGTATACCGGCCTTCTTCATATTGTCGGTAAAATAACGGGAATGTCGGAATATCTCAGACGATTCAAAGGGGGAGAGGACGTGATCTTCAGGGGAGCGCCAGTTGTACT
>JAIOSX010000296.1 GCA_021107345.1 Candidatus Aegiribacteria sp. | reverse complement strand
CGTCCATGGCACTCTATCTACTGGAATGGAAGCGCGCACTACCTCTCAAGGGACAGAAGAATGGAAGAATCAAGAGCCACAAACTCAGCTCTGAAGCTTACTTCGGGACTGACAGGATCCAGCAGATTATGGGGCTGGCTTTCAATAGCACCTTCAATCCGTATAAAGGGAACCATATATGACCGTGACAGGAGTGATAACAATTTACCATGGTGGCTGCATGGGTCGGCGAACCTGTCGATTTCAACCGATATCTACGGTATCTTCAGTACAAGACTCTTCGGCCTGGATGCGCTCAGACACACGATAACTCCCTCTGTATCCCTCCAATGGGCACCTGAACGGTATCTGAACAGCAGTGGTTTGATGAATTCCGATTCATCGGGAAATGAATACTACACCTTCTCTGATTTCAGTCTTCCATCGTCCAGTCGAACCATCTCGTTCAACCTCAGGAACAGACTGGAGGGAAAGATGTCAGAAAGGGATAGAATTACCCGTATCGATATAGCGTCGCTTAGTCTGTCCACATCCGCAAATCTTGAAGAAAGTGTAACACCCTTTTCTCCCCTTTCTGCAACACTTGACATTTCACCCTTTTCATACTTCGGCATCACAGGTAACGGAAGCTGGGACCTTTACGAGAATAAACTCACCAATCTATCTGTATCCTCATCCCTGCGCCTGTCCGGATACGACCGAACCCTTCTTCCCGATTCAGGCACTACAAGACCAGGCATGCCTCTCAGAATGGTCATCTCCCACTACTACAGGCACGGTCTTGAAGATACTCAGAGTATCAGCAAGCTCCGACTCTCCGCCTCTCTTGACCTGACCCCGGGCTGGTCGCTTGAATACAGCGCCTACTATGATGCATTGAACGAGAATTTCATCAGCCAGAGTTATACACTCCGCCGTAGCCTTCACTGCTGGGAGGCCATATTCGTAAGACATATTTCCGATGTAGACAGCGGATTCTATTTCAAGATAAGCATCATAGATATTCCGGATATAAAAATCGAACAGCATGTAAGTAACTTCTGATTTATATCATATATATTAATTAATATGCATATATATGTGTATTATAAATCTAAATTTCCTCCATGTTGACCAACAATCATCGGTATAGCTTCATATATTGCACTATATCAAAAATTTTCAGGGGTTGACATTCAATTTTCTACCTTATAGCTTTACGTTACAGTCAACGGGAGGGGGTGAACAAGTGACTAAAAAAGATTTAATATCGCACGTTGCCGATAATGCTGAAATCACCAAGAAACAGGCAGGTATCGCAGTAGATGCCGTTCTCGATGGAATCAAGAATACCCTCAGTAAAGGCAACAAAGTCAGCCTCGTAGGTTTCGGAACATTCTCCGTAAAGCATCGTAAAGCCAGAACCGGTGTAAAACCGGGAAGCGGAGAGAAGATGACCTATCCTGCAAAGAATGTACCTCATTTCAAGGCCGGTAAAGGTCTTAAGGACTCCGTTCTTTAGGAAATAACATTCCATGGGAGGCGGGTTCACTTCCGCCTCCCGTTTCCATAGATAAAGCATTATACCACTGGGCCTTTCCGTACCGGCAATTCTTCTGCGCAGAGGCGACTACTGATCTCCATCTTACTGAACATCATATTCTGTACCTGAAACAAGTCTTCTGACAGCTCCTGAAACCATCTCAGGGCTTACAGAATCAAGTGAGATATGATCAGATGCCATCAGTACCTCACTCTTCACATCCCACGGATACCATTTGGGAAGTGACGGGTCAAATGGCAGGTACATGCCCACTGCAGGAATTCCAAAGGATGCCGCGAGATGAATCACCGAAGTGTCGGGGCTTACCAGGATAGTAACTCCCTGCAACAGAGCCGCCAGATGAAGAATGTCGGGTGTTAAGGGTGAAACCAATACGCCCGGCTCACTACGGCATATTGCGTTAGCCTCTTTAATATCCGGAGGCGAGTAGAGTATAAGTGGCTTCAGCCCCATATCCAGGATACTGCTGCATACCAGAGCGTACCTGTCTACCCCCCATCTGCGGTTCTCTCCGCCTGCGGATATGTTAACCGCTGCACAGTCTCCGGGAAGAGTACCTGATCTGCTCCAGAAGTCTTCTGCGAAACCGGTCTCTTCCTTCGAAAGGGATATTTCCCTGTTCAATCCAACCGTTTCAACATTCTCGCCCAGCCCGGACAGCAACCCTGCGAATGCATACATGATATGCCCATCCTGCGGGGCTTTCACTCTGATGTTGAAGGGCAGCCTGTTCTCACGGTCGATATGCAGCCTCCACCTTGCACCTGAAGAGAACGCATACAAGAAGGATGTAGTGGAATCGTGCATATGCATGTCAACCGCTGCGTCAGGGCTGAAATTCCTGGCTTCAACAAGGGATGATATGAAACCCCCGGGATTCTTTCTGTATGTGATAACATCGAATTCTTTTTCATACTTTAGAATGATCCTGTTCGATTCTGACGCCAGGATTCCAATTCTCGTACCGGGGTGAAGTTCTCTGAGCCTGCGAATCAGGGGCAGTGTCATAATCATGTCCCCGATTCTGTCCTGCCTTATAATGAGTATTCCGTTGAGGTATTCATCAGCAGGTACGGATGAAAGCACTTTACCTGCTGATACTCCGGGAGCAACTACCTGAAACATGATTCTTCTGCCCAGTACTTCCAGTTTCTTCAGTATGCCGGACATTATGTCAGATCAAATGCAGTTGTACGTTTCATCAGTCTTGCAACCGCCATTTCCACGTCCCTGACTGTGATGTTCTTCACTTCCTCCCGATCCGTCAGAACTTCACTCTCAACCCTCCATGGATACCATAAAGGGAGATGTGGTTCATTTGGACAATACATTCCAACAACAGGAACGGAAAAGGCCGCGGCAATATGAACAAGCCCGGTATCGGGTGTTACAAATATGGCAAAATCCTTTATCAGAGCTGATGCGTGAAGTATAGTCGGACATTCCGGTGCAACGAGTGTGCCTGGATGTGATGATGCTATTCTTATCGCTCTTTTCCGTTCGAGCGGGGCAGACAGCACCACGGGAGTCAGTCCGCGGATGATCAGTTTCTCACACAGTTCTCCTGTTTTTTCATCCGTCCATCGGTGGCGTGGATCCCGCGCTGATATGTTGATGCCAATAGCATTTTTTCTGAGCATGAGTCCGCTTTCACGCCAGAAGGCGTCAGCAGATTCCGTTTCCTCTACGGACAGCCTGGGCTCTCTGTCTAGATCTGAGTCATCGATTGTTCTTCCAAGTCCATCCAGAAGAATTCTTGTCAGATCCGCGTTATGATGCCTTCCTTCAGGCATGGGAACCCTTACGGAAAAAGGCAGCCTGTTGTCTCTGTTGGAAGCGGACAACCTTAGCTTCGCACCTGACACCACTCCGTAGATAAAGGATGTGGTTGAATCGTAGTGCATCCTGGTATCTACGATCACATCGGGTTTGAAGTGCCTTGCAAGGATCAGGCTTCTGATAAAAATGGAAGGCCTTCTGTCATAAAGAATCACAGTAAAACCTTTTTCATATTTCAAAAGGGGTAGATTGCGACGCGAGACAACTATACCGGTTTCAGCTTCCGGAAAAAGCTCTCGCACTTTCCTGAAGAACGGAAGGGAAATCATCATATCACCAATAGCGTCCCACCTCATGAACAGTATTCGATTCAGTTTTACACTGCCCGGTATCTTCTCAAGTACAAGGTCCGATTGAAATCGAGAAAGAACATGCTTTGCAAGCGCGGCTCTTCCAGCGGCTTCCACTCTTTTCAGCATTCTTCAGCCCTTCCTCCTTAAGCCATCCGTGCGATATACTATACATTCCTGTATGATAACCATTCGGAATATAACTGATGACCGGTAGTGGTCAGAATTGCTGCGTCAGGATACCGGTTTTTGTATTACAGGATTTTCCTGCTCATATTGAACTGACTGCTTATGCGTTGAAATATACTAATTTACATGTTACATGCATTCTGGCAACAAACATGCTTGTGAAAAATGTAACAATTCGAACCAGGAGTGTGTCCGGTAATGTACATTGAGCAGAATATCCTCACAGCTGAGAGAGAATGCTCGGAGATTTGAAGAGAATACTGTATGTATTTGACGATAATATGCGAGTATTATAGACAACTGTGTGGGCTTTATGCCTATGTTTCATTGTCAGACAGGCTCCTAGAACTGAAAGGAAGTTTTCATGGCCGTAAAACATATCAAGGGTAATGAGGTTGAAGAAGCTGCTTCAACTATAGATAAAATATCTCTTATTGATTTCAGCGCTGCATGGTGCGGACCCTGCAAAATGCTGACTCCAGTTCTTGAAAAGGTTTCAGATGATCTTGAGGATAAGGTGCAGTTCTTTCATCTGGACGTTGATGAAAGCCCCGATATGTCATCGAAATTCGGTATCCGCGGAGTACCTACCATGATAGTATTCCATAACGGGCAGGAAATTGACAGAATGGTTGGCTTTCGCGATCGCAATGCACTGCAGACACAACTGGAGAGCCTTGCTGATTCAAAATTGGTGTAGATAGTATGGATCTGAAAACCGGACTCGTAGGTTCCAGCTCTTCTGTGAGTCGCGAACTTGATCTTGTTATCGCCGGTGGCGGGCCCGCCGCCCTTGCCGCTGCTCTTTATGCCGCAAGATACGATATTGAGCATGTCGTTCTTGAAAGTTATCAGCCGGGGGGACAGGCAGCTCTTACTGCTGTTATAGAGAACTATCCCGGCATTATGACGATTGGTGGCGGGGACCTTGTTGCCGCAATGAAGGAGCAGGCCGAAAGCTGGGGAGCCGCTTTTGAGATGGCTTCAGTAACATCAGCGGTTCCGTTGAAGGATAAGATTCAGATAAAGGCCGATTCCTCCACCTATATAACCCGAAATCTGATAATCGCCACAGGAGCTGCCCCGGCGAAGCTCGGCGTTCCCGGGGAAGACAAATTCTACGGCAGGGGCGTCAGCTATTGTGCAACCTGTGACGCGCCCTTTTTCAGGGATGCTCGTGTGCTTGTTGTCGGTGGAGGTGACAGTGCTGTCAAGGAAGCTCTTCACCTCTCCGAATTCGTCTCTGAGCTTGTACTGGTACACAGAAGGGACAAATTCCGGGCAGAACCCTACCTTTCTGATAGACTTCTTTCATGCGGGAACTGCCGCGTTCTATGGAATACTACACTCAAGGAGATTAAGGGCGACGAAAGTGTTGAGGGTGCTATTCTTTCCACTCCGGAAGGTGAAAAGGAGTTGAAGTTTGACGGGGTATTCATGTACGTCGGGCGCAAACCGGCCACAGAACCCTTTGCGAATCTCGTCGAACTGAATGATAACGGCACAGTTAGAACGCACAACATTGTGCATACATCAAGAGAAAACGTATTCGCTGCCGGGGATGTAACAGATAACATGCTGCGACAGATTGTCACTGCTGCATCCGATGGTGCCAGAGCTGCTTCCGCGGTATTTGATATTCTGCAGTAATGGAGGTGAACAAAGAATGGGCATACTGTCGGACAATGACACTCAGGAAGTCAGGAAGATATTCGGCACTCTTGTGCAGGATGTACATGTGAAGGTGTACACACAGAAACTGGAATGCCCCACATGCAGGGATACAGAAGTCATACTCAGAGAACTTGACGGATTATCAGAGAAGCTGAAGGTTTCCTTTCTGAACCTGCAGACCGATCGGGATAAGGCAGAAAAGGATGGTGTTGACAGAGCCCCTGTCATAATCATCTCAAATGGAACCCATTCAAGGGTGAAGTTCTATGGAACCCCTTCAGGATACGAATTCAGTTCCCTCCTGACCACTATAATCGATACCGGAGGAGCCGAGGAGCCGCTTACGGAAGATACGATTCAATTCCTGAATGACCTGGATAAAGATCTCGTAATGCAGGTTTTTGTCACGCCTGCCTGCCCCCATTGCCCCTCTTCCGCTGTCCTCGCATCCAGGATGGCACGCTACAGTGATTTCGTTCGATCAGAAGTAATCGAGGCCAATGAATTCCCCGAGCTGTCAAGGAACTTCAGAGGGCAGGGCGTTCCACGAACTATAGTAAACGGTATTTTCTTTGCAGAGGGTTCGCTTTCAGAAACCATGATGGTGAATGCTTTAAAAAAGGGTCTCGCAGATAACCCGTCGGAAGAAACAAATCTCCTGGACTACCTTCAGAATGACTGAGATCTATATTTCAGGGAAAGTTGTGGTACTTTTCAGCAATATGACGCTTAATCAATCAGAAGGCAGGTCATTATAAGTACTTTTCTGTTCGCTGCAATACTGTTTTCTGCCCCGGTGGAGTTTCCCATGGAATCCACGGGTGTGCTTGAAGCCTACAGCTTCTTCAGCCAGAGTATAGAACACTTCATCTACGGCAACATAGAGGCCGATATAACACTATTCAGAATTGGCCGCTTCTCATGGCGGCTTGGGCTTGCGATGGAGACGTACATGGGAGAAAGCTGGAACAGCCCCGAGATGAAATTCAACATCTATGGAGGCCACTGGAATATTAAGACCCAGTTCGAATACCAGCTGGACCCTCTCCTTTTAAGGGTCTATACCGATCATGAGTGTTTTCACAACATAGACATGGCAGATACGCTTTCGGAATACATGAACACCATCAAACTTGGAGTTGTTCTGGATGAGCCTGCTCCCGAATACAGCGACAGTCTGATTTTTCTACCGGCAGGGCTGCCTGACGGCTGGTTCTCCATCGGATTTTACCGACCCAGGAGCGATACTTTCCAGAAAGGGCACGATTTTAACTGGTCGATGCATGGAATGTTCGATTTTGAAGGTGCCGCATGGCATTCGTTGCTCTCAGGCCTCCGGTACAGAACAGATTTCTTCTTTCACAACGACGGTGCAAGCTCATCAAGACACAGAGGCGAGATCTATTTCGCCTACCAGGCGCCCGCAGGAACCTTTGAAACACACATTACACACTACTTCAGTGATACGCAACCGTTCCGGTCACTTGGCGGCGAGACCTGCTGGGGAATTCGATTCATCTGGTAGATCCCGATACGCCTTCGTGATTCATTAAATGAGGAGAGAAAGGCCGATCTTTCCCCAGACATCGCTAAATTCGGGAAAAGCCAGTCCCATATCGAATATGAGAAGACAAGGTGACAGATCCATCAGTGTCCCTATGCCCACCGCCGGTCCCACAGATATGGAATCGATTGTACAATGGTCGCCATTGTAGGGGTTCGCCCAGCTCTCTCTTGAATAATGGATATCTACCCCGGCGTTGATGAACATCTTTTCCAAGCATTTTCGCACTCCAAGGGAAAAGACGCACATATAGCCCGACCTGTCGATGGAAGTGCAGTTGGAATCGGGTGGAGTCACATAAATCGGATCGTAGTCACTGTAATAGCCGGATACTTCAATAGTCAGATCATCTGTGAGTCCGGTTTCAACCATTACCCCTACCATGAGCAGAGCATCCCCGGCATACAACATCCGGGACAGACTGTTTTCGTAGCCCACGCTCTCCGCGTAGTACCGCGAACCGGTAATCACCCATTTCATAGAAGGGCCGATTTTGAAAGGTAAAGCGGTTACGCTGATCAGATTCACCAATACCAATATGGTTAAAAGTCTCAATTCTGCATCTCCACCAAAGGGTTCTGGATACTACAGCGCAGTCGGACCGATTATCATCGGTGGAACGCTGAGCTGCCCTTTCCGCTCAGGAGTACCGAGTTTCTCAATCTTTGAGAACAGATCCAGCGGCTTCCAGTTCCACCTGAAATCCTTCAAGGGATGCACTATCTCTCCGTCCTCTACCAGAAAAACGCCGTCACGTGTCATTCCTGTAAGGCTCAGTTCCTTCTGGTCAACAAATCTTATGTACCAGAACCTTCGAAAAAGTAAAGCTCTGCCCTTTACACTGCTGATAAGATCTCCGGTGGATCCGGAGCCTCCTTTAAGTGCGAGGGTCCCGGGGATGAAAAGAGGTTCCCGGCCTGTTTTTTCTGCCCAGTATCTGGTGCAGGGCTGATTGACCAGCCTGCCTCCGTCGATCCACATAACATCACCAGAAGCAAGCCCTTCATCATTGAACGGGTTTCCCTTAAGAGTACCGTTGACCTCGCTTGTCATTGTGAAATTGCTGCCCGTGACCAGTTCACCCTGTCTGCCTGAAAAAACTGTCAGTCCTTCATCTGCAGGTCTGGCATTCATTGACCAGGCTATAAAGGGAAACAGACCGGTTACGGCCTGTGGTTCGAATATAAGCCTGTACTCCCCCGGTTCAAGTTCCCTCTGATTCTCATCGGATTCGACTTCTAGTGCTACTTCTCTGATCGCGTCATTCACCGGGAGGTCGTTCCATGCCTCTGCGCTGAGAAATCTGAAGCTTGATGGTTTGCCCCTGTCCAATGTAAGCCTCATATAGGCCTGCGTTGACCTGTGATGTGCCAGGTTACCGGTTGAAGTGCCAATGACTGTATTCTCGTAACTCATGCCAACGAGACCTGAGGCTTCCATTCCATTCTTCTTTGCTGTGGAGATCGCCCTCGCCGCAGCTTCAGTGCGTCCCGCAGGATCCGCTTCAGCGGTTAAGCTGTCCCATGCTTCAATGATAGGGTAGACCTGCCCTGCAGGAACAGGCGGTATGTACTCCGGATCGGGGGAAGCTGTCTTCAGCATATCCATAGCCTTATCAAGAATCTCAGGGACTGCATCAATGTCTACTTTATTGGTTGAGTAAACAGTTTCTCTTTCACCGTCACCCAGAGTGATCCGAAGTTGTCTCTCGAATGTATCCATGTTCTGTGTGATTTTATTCTGGCCGAACCTAACAGCTGCATCCCTTTCTTCAGTCAAAGTGGCAACCACATCAGGAACTTCAGCCTTTTCAAGAACCGCTTCGATCACTTCCAGAAGTTCTTCCCTG
>JAIOSX010000328.1 GCA_021107345.1 Candidatus Aegiribacteria sp. | reverse complement strand
CCGTCTCCTTCGTTACCGGCCCAGAACAGTTCATGCGGAGTTGAAACGGGAGACCAGGCAGGGCCTGCGAAAGGGAACAGTTCCAGTGGCTCGGGACCGCAAAGGGGATAGCCCATTATCGACGCTGCGGCTCCGCACCCCTCCTGCCAGATGACACCTGTTCCCAGGGGTTCGGGCAGTCTGCTCAGGAAAGCTCCCGATATGCGTTCGATGGTTGTATGAACAGTTTCTTCAGTCCCCCATCCGGTTCCTTCCCAGATTCTGAGTTTTATCGAAGCCGCGCCTGCCTCGTCCAGCCATAACAAGCAGGTTTCGGAGGTTGAGCAGTCGGTATCAAGGCCGGGGGAATGACATAGTTCACCTGAGGACACTTCGACGGGTGAGCTGAAACCTGACAGATCTCCGCAGCACCACATTATTCTGCTGCTAGAGGGAGACCGTTCCTCCCATACCAGATGGATGGTTCCCGAATCATCCACGATAAGTTCAGGATTCTGGCACCATACTCCGATGGAACTTATCTGAGCTGCCGGGAAAGCACCGTCAATACTCTTCAGCATCACCGCTCCGCCGGTCGCATCCCAGTCCAGCCAGGTCAGCCAGAGCCTGGTACCTGTAGAGGCCAGACAGGGGCTTATCTGGTAACCCTCCTGGTCAACCTGGATCTCAATATGCGAGAAATCATCTCCGTGGGCGGTCTTTATCCTGTAACTGTAGGTGGATAACTCAAAATCACTCCAGACTATCCAGGGAGCAGTATCGTGATAGCATGCGGATACTCCCACATCCCAGTATTCGTCTGAATCAACGTAAATAACCGGGCCCCAGCCTGATCCATCTTCGTAAAGCCTCGCTGCAATATCCAGCCTTCCGTTCTCCCCCGAGAGCCATGCTGCAACAGTACGCCGCGGCGCACCGCTGTTGGACGCTGCGGAAGGGAAGCAGTCAGAAAAACCGCTTGTAGAGACCTGTTCGTATTCGGTGAACCGTTGCCCCATGACTGTATGACTTCCAATATCCATGCTGCCGGTCAGTGGTTTCAGTGTAGGATCTCCAAGCAGCGCGTTCCCGTAAAACCATGCTCTCTCAGAGGAGGAAAACCCTCCAAGTGCCTCGTATTCCCACCACTCCCTGAAAGCTTCACCGAAAGTAAGTCCTGCAGCCAGGGGGCCGTAGTATTCCTCAAAATCCAGCATTGAACCCGTTTTTGCGCTACCTGTAACAAGCAGCCCGTAATCGGTACCGAAAAGATACCAGTTTCCCAGGCATCCCTCCTCCACCCATCTCGCGTTGGAACAGCTGAACAGCTGCAGGAACGCAGTGCGCGGATTCACCTGTGCTATTTCCGGAGCCATCACGGTGCCCGCCATTCCGGAAGGAAGCTTGAAGGTATGTCCCCAGGGGCATGAATGGGACATGAGATGCACGAATTCGTAGCCCTGCTCGAGGTTAATAAGATAATTCTCAGCAGTTGTCTGGATGTCTGAATTGACGACTGTAACACTCGATGACCCGTAAATACCGTCAAGGCCGCAATCCGTATAGTGGCTCCAGTCATCATCGTTGAAAGCCAGAGCTTCGGGGTTCAATCCCAGCGATCCTGTTCTGTATATGTGGTTCCTGGCAAAGTACCCGGCAAGGAGAAGCAACTCAGGGCCGTAGGCGGTATGGGCATCTATCCTGCCAAGCCATATCTCTGGTGCCACGGCACCGCTGTGACCGTCGTAAAGCCCATCGAGATCCGAGTCCGTCCAGGTGCCGTCAAGATCCATAAGGAACAGCTCACACGGAAATTCCTCGAATCCCCAGTTATCCTCCTCGTACCAGGCACATGGTAGAAAGCCAACCAGGACAGCTCCGTCAAGATCCGGTGTATCCTGAAAAAGGAGTTTAATGTCTTCGGCGGTGCCCCCGCTCATGACATGCATTTCCACTGTCCATCCCTCCGACGCGATATCGCTCTGGAACTGCGCAAGAGGAGCTTCCAGTGGATCTGCAAGATAATCGGCAACAACTATGAGAACCTTATCTCCCTTGTTGCCTCTGACAGTCGAAACAGTTTCAAAGGAGGCGGGAAGAATTTCAAGTGGAGATACGGCAGTCTCCTCCATATTTAAACCTGTCGGACCTGTAGGAACTGTTGCATAAGCAATGATCAGAGAAGCAAGAACTGTAATCATATTATCCTTTTTCTTACCGGATCAGTCGCCGGGATCCCGGTCAGAGGATCTTTGTAATCTTTCTATAACTTCATCACACAGATGGTAGATGACACATCCATCGAATCCCATGTTCTCAGCAAGAGCTGTCTGGTGGAAAACTTCACTTCCCGTAAGTTCCGCAGAACTGGACATTTCTCCTATTCCGCACAGTATCATGTGATCACCTGCAAGTTCAAGCTGTTCTTCACCCCAGAGTACGAACTGGGAATCGGATTCAGTGTAATTCATGGTAACTACAAAATCAAGCAGACCAAGCTCAAGCCACCTGTTCCACATCTGACCGAAGGGAAGCATTTCCCTTTCGTGAGGCATTACCGCAGCAGACAACTGAACAACCCGGTTGATTCTGTTAAGGGAATCCCTCACAGCGCGGACGGCATCGGTCATCCTTCCGGCCCGCCATTCCATGAATCTTTCATAGTATTGCCCGTCTCGTATGCAGTCATCAGGCCAGTCTACGGATCTCAGGTTCATCTCCTCAAGAAATCTATCAAGAGTATTCTCGGAATAACCTGAAAGGTAATACTTGTATCTGATGTAATCCAGGTGAATCCCTGTTACCGGGTATTCCGCAGCAATCCGGAGACAGGTCTCTGCCATGAGTTCCACATTCCCGGGGTCGGTTGGATTCAGCCAGTTCCGGATTACCTCCCCATCGCTGTACGCCTGCAGTCTCTCCTCACTCTGAAGGATTTCCAGCTGAACACCGGATACGTAATCAATTCTCCACATGACTACCCAAGCATGGACTTCAATACCCAGAGGAAGACACGCATCCAGACATTCCCGAAGGCCTTCATCATCAATAACAGGACCATAGGCAGCCATGTAAAATACAGTATCGTAACCGTTAGCGGCGAGAAGAGGAGCCAGCTCATCCCAGTTTCCATCGTGCCTGTCCCAGCGGCTCCATATTCCTGTTACAGATATAACACAGGCTATCAGAATTGTAATACTCATGGGAGCCTCCAAATCTACTTCTAATCCATAGAGTTTTTCAGATCCTTCTTCAACTCAACCAGTTTTGCGTTGAGATCCCAGTGAGGTGTTTTCCTCTGGATATCTTCCCCCAGCTTCAGGCATTCGCTGAGAACCTTTTTATCCCCGGTGGTCAGATAGAACTCACTGAGAAGATTGAATCTTTCCAATCCTTCGGAGGCCTGCTCCAGCCCCTCTCTCAGTACCTCTGCAGCCTCTCCCAGCCTGTTCTGTAGCCGCAGCAATCTGCCTCTGTAAAAGATTATGTAGGAAATATAGTTAACCGGAAAAGACCAGTCATTGATCTGTTCGATCTGCTCTCCTGCCTTCTCAAGCTGTCCCATGTCCATCAGGATGTTGGATCTCTCAAGGGCGTAATCGACCCGATGCAGCCCCAACCCTTCTCCACTGCAGACATTCAGAGATGCGTCCAGAAGCTCCAGCGCACGTTCCAGTTTACCCACTCTCTGCAAGGCACCTCCCAGGTTGGCCTGGGATATCGAAAGCGCCTCGCTTCCACCATACTTCCGGGCAAGCTCCATAGCCTGCTCAAGAAGCTCGAAAGCTTCATCTGAAGGGGCTTCTCTCTCCAGCATTGTACCCAGGTTACCTAGAGCCTGCAGCTCCAGCAGATGGCTTCCGGTCTTCCGGGCAAGCTTCAGGTGCCTGCGCATCATCGCCTTTCCGTCGCTGAATCTGCCGGGCAGATATTTGTACACCAGCGCCAGGTTACCCATGGACAGGGTCTCCATTACCAGATCTCCGGTCTCTGTTGCATAGGCTAATACCTGCCTGAACGACTTTTCGGCATCTTCAAGCTGGCCCATGCGAAGCATGCAGCCCGATGCGTTGCCCAGAGCCTTTACTGCTACCAGTCTTTCCTCAGGTGTTCCATCCTGCAGCTCTCTGTGGACAGCAAGAAGGTGTTCCATTGCCTTCTCTGTCCTACCCTGCAACATCAGCATACGTCCCCGGTTGTGGAGTATCTGCGATCTCAGTTCGGGGTTCATTTCCTCAAGGCCTTCAAGCAGTTCCCGTGCCTCCTGCGGTCTGCCGAGGTTCGTTGCCAGATTAGCCCGCATCATTCGCACCCTGGCTTGATCTCGCGAACCAAGGTTCTTTTCCCCTGCTGCCGTCTCAATGGCTTTTCCAGCTTCCTCCCAGCTGCCGCTGGAAGAGTGCAGATCATAGATAATCCTGTGGGCATCAAGTCTTCTGGAAACATCACCGGACAGATTAAGAACTTTTTTCATACAGTTCAGACAAGTTGTAGTCATCCTCTTGGAAAATGCGTGCCTGCCGGCCTCAATGTACCAGCACGAAGCCTCCTCTGCGCAGTCAGCCTGCTCCAGATGATATGCTATACTCTGAGCCTTCTCCGGTCGGCGAGCCCAGATTCCCGCCATCTCCTCCGCTGCCCTTTTATGAAGTTTCCTGCGCTCCGAGTGAAGCTGAAGGTGATAGGCGGCCTCCCTAAGCAGAATGTGAATAAAGCTGAACCGTCCTCCTGGCGTGCGCTCCCACACCCTCTCAACGACACCCTTGTCAAGAAGATCTTTCAGATCCTCGTCAGATACAATCCGTTGGAGTATCTCGGGATCAAAAGCCCGGCCGAGTATGCTGGCAGTAAGTGCTGCCTTCTTCAGCTTCGGTTCCAACCTGTCCAGCCTTGCTACAAGAAGCGCATGGACGTTGCCGGGAAAGCTCTCTTTATCTGGAGGACCTGTCTCCGATTTCAGCATCCCGGCATACTGCTCCATGAAGAATGGAATTCCCTCGGTACGATGATGAAACCAGTCAAGGAGCTCCTCAGAAGGCTCTCTACCCAGGCTCCACTCCAGGAAACTTCTGCATCCGGCTCTTGAAAGTGGCTGCAGCTTCATCTCTTCCGGTGTCAATCCAAGGTTTCCGATTGTTTCGTTCATACCCGGTCTTGAAAGGAGGAGTACGGGCGGTCTGCCCGGACCAAGTTCTTCCAGCACCGCTGCCAGCAGTCCTGCAGAGTCGGAATTTATCCACTGCAGATCATCAAGCACTATGACCGTCTTTTGAAGCAGGCAATGTCCCCTGATGAAGGAGGTGATGACAGATACTGTATTCTGGAACCTGCCCTTGGGATCCAGCCCATGGTAGAGCGACCTCTCCCAGTGGAGACCCAGCATGGCAGCAAGTACGGATTCCGCCCTTAGCAACTCGTCCGCTATCTCATTTGCCTCCGGATCATTAAGTTCTTCCAGCAGATCTATAAAACCGTAGAGCTTTTCCCTGAAAGCAGTCAGCCCCCCCTCGCTGACTTCAAGCCCCATCCATCCCCCCAGCCATCTGGAGAAGATGTCCAGGCCTCCACTTGAAACGCCTACACACCGAAGAGAAATAACGAAAATGACACGCATCATCCGACTGAGCTCTCCTGCCAATCTGGTCTTGCCCATGCCGGTCACCCCGGTAAGAAGGATCTGGGGGGTTTCTTTCATCAGCTCAATATCAAGCCGGTTCAACAGATCGTCTCTTTCGATAAGCGGAGGAACGGGCCTGGCCGCGGTAACTCTTTTCTGTAACGGCGAGAGTACCACAGCCTGTACCGGACTGGAGATTCCTTTCAGAGAGATTTCCGTCGATAGCCGGACTCCGAGCCGGGATGCGTGGTTGAAAACCGGTCCGCTGAAGACAGTGTTCCATCTGGCACAGTCATGTAGCCGTGCTGCAAGGTTTACCGAAGGTCCAAGAACCGTGTAAGATTCCAGAAGGGATGTGCTCAATTTACCGCTGAAAACCAGACCGCTGGCGGTTCCGGCCTTCACTCTGCCGGATGCCCTGGCAAACACCTGCTGTAGAAATACATCTGCGCGACGAGGGTCGTCTTCCTTTGAGACAGGGGCTCCGAATACCACCAGAATATGGTAGTTCTTCATACCGGCCTCCAGACCCGACACATAAGCGCCAAGTTCCCCGGCGATCTCAAGAATCAGCTCCTGAAAGCCCCTGGGACAGTTGCTTCCTCTGCGATTCTCCAGCGAGAGAAAGATACTGATGACCTGCCTGAATTCATTCACCGTACTGCCGCCAAAGAGTTTCGGCGAAGTGAAACAGGTCGTTGGGAGAGTTCCGGATATCATCAAAACAGGCTCATCTTCTTCGGCAGGTAAGGACAATTGCGAGGGAGTACAGCCGGAACCAGTCATTGCAGCCTGCCTTACGGCGGAACCCTGGAAGCTGTAAAATGTCCACTCATTCATTGGAACAACATCCCAGGTTATCAGACCTTCGCCAACCGAGATTCTGAGCGGAAGAATGTCCTCCTCCGTTATTGAGTGGATCCGACTGCTGGCATTTTCGGCACCCTCTACGCCGCCCGGGAAAACCAGAGTAACTGCATCGCCAGCGAATGAAACAGGGACCCCCCCATACACAGCACCGGCTTCAACCACACGGGAGAGGGTACGACTCACCTCCCGGGAGATGAGTTCCGCACCTTCGGCACCCATACCTGTCATCCTGTCAAATCGAGATGTAAAGCCACAGATATCCGCCAGAAGCACTGCTCCCCTGAAACTACCAGAGAGTTCACCCCGGCAGATCACTTCTTTGATAAATGACGGAGCGTAGTTCAAATAATCCTTTCAGGAGATGATCAAAAATACTTATTTACAATCATACATAAATGCAGACAGAAATGCTGGAAAGCCCCTGCCCTGGCCACCTGTTTTTAAGCTAGTACTCTGTACAGCATAAACTATCGCATCCTGCTTGCTCTTCAGAGCCCCAGCTGCGTTACTGGTTCAATTACATAGCGGTGCTATGCGCATAAACCAGTGCCTTGCTGGAACTCAGAATAGCAGCGCATTATACCGA
>JAIOSX010000232.1 GCA_021107345.1 Candidatus Aegiribacteria sp. | reverse complement strand
TGGCGCCACTGCCGGGACTTATCCTGAAAGTCATGGTCAAGGAGGGAGATCAGGTCGATAATGGTCAGCCGGTTGCAATCATGGAAGCCATGAAGATGGAGAACGAGATTGAATCCCCTGTTTCAGGAACCGTGAGGGAAATCCTTGTTTCCGAAGGAGAAAACATCCTTGAAAATGCAGTCATCATGAAAATCGGAGGCTGATAGATGTCCATTTCTTCAAACATCCTCATGTGTATCACCGGAGGCCTCCAGGAATACAGTCAGAAGCTGAATCTACTTTCATACCTTGATGATACCGGCTTTGGCCAGATGGAACCGGGCAATATCGTAATGATACTCATCGGCCTTGTTATGATATACCTGGCCATAAAAAAGGATTACGAGCCTCTTCTTCTCGTACCTATCGGATTCGGCATAATAGCAGGCAACATTCCCTATAATCCTGAACTGATGCCGATCGGTTACCAGGATATTCTCGGCGGGCAGCAGTCGGTCTTCAGTCTGTTCTACTTCGGAGTGAAGAGCGGTCTCTTTCCTCCCCTGATCTTCCTGGGCATAGGAGCCATGACCGATTTCAGCGCCCTGCTCTCCAATCCCAAACTGCTGCTTCTGGGTGCGGCCGCCCAGATAGGCATATTCATCACACTGCTGGGATCGCTGCTCCTTGGGTTCAATTTGCAGGAGGCAGCCTCAATTGGAATCATTGGAGGCGCCGACGGGCCAACAGCGATATTCGTCGCCAGTCAGATGTCCCCGACACTGCTTGGAGCGATAGCTATCGCGGCCTATTCCTATATGGGGCTTGTACCCGTCATACAACCTCCTATCATGAGGCTTCTTACAACAAAGGAAGAGCGTCTTCGCAGGATGAAACCTGTCCGCCGGGTTTCACAGACCGAGAAGATACTGTTTCCCATTATTGCTTTCCTGATAACGTCGTTCATCGCTCCCGGAGCCATCACTCTACTGGGAATGCTTTTCTTCGGAAACCTTCTAAAGGAAAGCGGAGTAACCGACAGGCTGGCTAAAAGCGCACAGGGGTCACTTAACAACATAGTCGTCATACTTCTTGGTTTTGCTGTGGGAACCAGTACCCAGGCGATGTACTTCCTTACCTTCGATTCCCTGAAGATCTTTATACTTGGAGCTGTAAGTTTTTCGATTGCCACAGCCGGTGGTGTTCTATTCGCGAAGTTCATGAATCTCTTTCTCAGGGGAGACAACAAAATTAATCCTCTTATCGGGGCGGCAGGCGTATCAGCTGTTCCCGATTCCGCCAGAGTTGTGGAGATCGAGGGAAGGAAATATGACAGAAATAACCACCTTCTCATGCATGCGATGGCGCCTAATGTCGCTGGCGTTATAGGAAGCGCCATAGCTGCGGGAGTTCTTCTCAGTATTGTTCCACATTAGGAGTGAAGCATAGATGCCGGATTCAAGAAAGTACGATTACCTGGTAACAGGTGGAGCAGGATTTATAGGCTCGCATCTCTGTGAGCTGCTTCTTTCAAAAGGGAAAAGTATCCTGGTGCTTGACGATCTCTCAACTGGAAGCCTTTCCAATCTTGATGGATGTTCTCGCAATTCCTCCTTCAGGTTTGTTGAGGGTTCGGTTCTTGACGAATCCCTGACAAAAGGGTTGGTGCATCAATGTGGAACCATTATTCACCTTGCCGCAGCAGTGGGGGTGGAGAACATCATCCGGCAGCCTGTGGAGACCATCGAAACCAATGTAAAGGGAACCGAAACCATTCTGATGGCTGCTGAATCATGTGGTACACCTGTTTTTATCGCATCAACTTCCGAAATTTACGGTAAAAGCGAGAGAGTACCCTTCCGCGAGGATGGAGACATAGTTCTGGGGGCTACCAGCAGAAGCAGGTGGAGTTACGCCTGTTCCAAGGCGATAGATGAGTTCCTTGCGCTTGCGTACTGGAAAGCCAAGGGGTTGCCTGTTGTAATCGGGCGGCTTTTCAATACAGTAGGACCCCGGCAGTCGGGAAGGTACGGCATGGTCCTTCCGAGGTTCATAGAGCAGGCTCTCAGCGGAAAACCCATTATTGTGTTCGGTGATGGCAAACAGACCAGATGCTTCAGCCTGGTTTACGAAATAGTAGAGTCTATCGCTTCGCTTGTTGAGAATCCAGATGCTGTGGGCAAAGTTGTCAATATTGGATCAACCGATGAAATATCCATAGGTTACCTGGCAGAGAAAGTAAGGAAAATATCAGGCTCCAGTTCCGAGATAGTACTCATTCCATACGAAGAAGCATATCCCGAGGACTTCGAAGATATGCGCAGGAGAGCGCCTGATGTGTCTCTTCTTCGAACCCTTACCGGAAAAGTACCGGAAGCCGGTATTGATGCAATCATCCGGGAAATCCTCGGTAAGTGAAATATGCGGATTAAAGTTACCAGTCCTTCGAATACAAAGCTGAAAATTGCGAGAAGTCTTCACTCCAGGGCTGGAATACTGAAGCATGGCCTGTTTCTGATGGAGGGTCCAAGGTTCATATCCGATTACCTGAAGGCGGGAACTCCTGAATTGATACTTATGTCCGACAGTACCGGCAGGCTGTCCGAGACCGTAGCGGAGGAAGCTGCCGGAATGAGTATTACCGTAATGGAGATATCAGAGAAGCTTTTCAGCGATATTTCGGACACAGAGACGTCACAGGGAATCACAGCCGTATGCCCTCTTCCTTCAGTGAATATTGACAGATTTCCTCTAAAAGGGGTCTTCCTGATGCTGGACGGGATATCGGATCCCGGCAACATGGGCACCATTATAAGATCGGCAGCCGCCTTCGGATGCACCGTGGTAATAACCGGAACGGGCAGTTGCTGTCCGTTTGCCCCCAAGGTTACCCGGGCAGCCGCCGGTATGAATGCAACCGTACCGATAATTTTCGATGCTGATCTTGCTGCTTTCATGCAGAGCAATTCACATACAATGGAATTTATCGGTGCTGATGCTTCAGGTGGAAACATCGACCGGCTTCACGGAAGAGACAGGTGTACAGGCCTGGTAATAGGTTCGGAAGCCCATGGAATCTCGGAAGAGATTAAGAAGCATCTAAGCTGGACAGTAGCAATACCGCTGGTCGGGGGAGTGGAATCTCTCAACGCTGCCGTCAGCGCGTCAATACTTCTCTATGAGTTGGGGGCCGGGCCTGACATCTGAACATTTTGTCTGTTTAATAAGTAATAAGTAATAAATATGTTAATATTAGGCCCAACCTCTACTTATTGAATCCAGGATGAACACAGATGCTATAAGAATAACCATCAGCGTATCACCAGAGTGCCATTCGGGGAAATATCTATATCTTTTTCCGCTTCCGAATCCCCGTGTTCTGGCTGAGGATACGATTTCATCACTCCTTTGAATCAGCTGAACAAGAATAGCAATAAGCCACTGCTTTGCAGCATGTATTCTGTGCTTTCGAAAATTTCCACGTAGTCTTAACGCATCTCTGGTTTCCGTGGCAATGGAGTGTACTTCTGGAAGCATGTGGAAAGCAACTCCCAGGGAGAAGCCGAATCCCCTCATTCCGATGGCATCCGCCAGTCTGGTGAGATCAAGAA
>JAIOSX010000324.1 GCA_021107345.1 Candidatus Aegiribacteria sp. | reverse complement strand
TCGGTATAATGCGCTGCTATTCTGAGTTCCAGCAAGGCACTGGTTTATGCGCATAGCACCGCTATGTAATTGAACCAGTAACGCAGCTGGGGCTCTGAAGAGCAAGCAGGATGCGATAGTTTATGCTATACAGAGTACTAGGTTCATACAGATTCATACATGAAGTATTTCACTATTTCCGCTGTCTTTCTCAGTTCAAGCACCCTGGGTCCGGGTGCTGAAAAATCTCCGTCAGGCTGAACGAAAACAAAATCTACTCCGGCTGCATTGGCAGCTCCCATATCGCTGCCTGCACTGTCCCCTACGAACAGGGTGTCATACGTTTTTGAATCCGCGAGTTTCATAGCGCAACGGAGTATTTCAGGATCCGGTTTTGCGGATTCCACTTCGCAGCTCAATACGACAATGTCCAGATACTGCATCAATCCTGCTTTCTGAAGCCGTTTTCGCTGGACAGATCCAGGACCGTTGGAGACAATTCCTATAGTGAATTCTCCCCTGAGTAATGTAAGCAGATCGATAATGCCGGGGAGCGGTTCACCATGCTCCTCCATTCCTTCGAAGTAGAGTTCGATGAATTCAACGGGATCAACACTTAACCCGGCTTTCCTGAAAGCCTGGCGCATTTCACTGGAACCGGGTTCGATAGCCGATGGTTTGCAGGCTTCGAGGTCCTGAATGACATTACCCTCAAGGAATTCAAGAATTTGTTTCAGTGTATCGCTGGATTTTTCAAGATCGAGTATTTCCACGATATATTCCGCCGCGTGCTTCTGCGCACCTGCATAATCAATCAGTGTTCCGTCCAGATCGAACAGAACAACACTGTACTTACTGAAATCCATGAATATTACCTCCACTGTATTCATAACCATGGTCATGAAAGATCACTTCGGCAATACCTTGGAATCGTTCCGAAAATTGCGAATGCAAGCTGTTCTTTGATGAAAATGCGGTTGATGGGATCTCACGGGAACGAATATGCAGGAGCACTGTTCCTCATGCGTAATCTACTGCAAACCGTTATATTATTGTGTATTGGATAATCATTGTTAGAAAGGTACGTACATTATGAGTAATCAGAATATTGCGCCATTCAGTCTTGAAAAATCCCCGGCGGATAAGAGCATTCTAGTTCTTTCCGGTAAGGGGGGCGTGGGCAAGAGTACCGTTGCTGCTAACCTTGCCATTTCACTTTCGATTCAAGGGTATGCCACAGGTCTTCTTGATACGGATTTCCATGGTCCAAGCATTCCGAAACTTTTGGGAATGGAGGGAGCGAAACTCACATCATCAGACGGGAAAAAGCTGAACCCCGCTGAACTTGGGTCACTCAAGGTTATTTCTGTGGATTTCATGTTAGCCAGCAGGACCGATCCTGTGATCTGGCGTGGACCGATGAAGATGAATGTAATCAAACAGCTGTTTGAAGACGTTAACTGGGGGGAACTGGAATACATGATTGTAGACTGTCCTCCGGGAACCGGTGATGAACCTCTTTCGGTCGTTCAGCTCATACCTGAACCTGCCGGTGCTGTTATTGTTACTACGCCGCAGGAAATGTCCCTTTCCGATGTAAGGCGCTCGATTCAGTTCTGCCGTGCTCTTAATCTTCCTGTACTGGGAGTCATAGAGAATATGTCAGGATTCGTATGTCCCCACTGTGGCTCCAGAACGGAACTCTTCGGTTCCGGAGGCGGGAAGAAAATGGCTAAAGAGATGGAAGTTCCTTTTCTTGGCACTATTCCCATAGAGCCTGAGATAGTATCCTCGGGAGACAGTGGAAAACCCTTTGTATACCATAACGGACATTCGCAATTCGCCAGCGATTTCGAGGGTATAGTTACAGATATTATTGAGAAAGTCACTTCTGATAAGGTACGCTAGTATGGGCAGCCTTGAGGACAGCGATAGAAAATGGATCGATTCCGTTGTAAAACAGGATGAGATCGACAGATATCTCAATAACGGCAGGGATTTCGTAGATGAAGAACTGATATGGAATCAGCTCAAGAAACAGAAAAATCCATCCGATTCACATATACGTGAGATAATAGCCAAATCACTGGAACTGGAAAGGCTGGATCCAGCTGAAACCGCAGCTCTTCTGAACTGCGGTAACGACGATCTGTGGGAGGAGATGTTTGCTGCAGGCCTTTCGATTAAACAGAAGGTCTACGGCCGAAGGATTGTATTCTTCGCACCCCTGTACATATCAAATCACTGCGTTAATAACTGTGCTTACTGCGCATTCAGAAGAGAAAACAGAGCGGTTACCCGCACCTGTCTTACCGATGATCAGATAAGTGCTGAGGTGACAGCTCTTACCGCAAGGGGACACAAGCGGCTTATCATGGTTTACGGAGAACATCCTTCCAGCGGTGCTGATTTCATAGCGCACACTCTTAAAGTAGTATACAGGACGAAGCATGGTGGTGACGAGATACGAAGGGCCAACATCAATGCGGCACCCCTTTCAATAGAAGACCTCAGGAAGCTCTCCAGGGTTGGTATCGGTACTTACCAGGTTTTCCAGGAGACCTACCATTCGGAAACCTACCGCAGGGTTCATCCTGCCGATACGCTGAAGGGAAACATGCGCTGGAGGCTATACGCCCTTCACAGGGCAGTGGAAGCCGGGGTGGACGATGTCGGAATAGGAGCCCTTTTCGGTCT
>JAIOSX010000323.1 GCA_021107345.1 Candidatus Aegiribacteria sp. | reverse complement strand
TTGAGGGACAGTTACGTCAGGCCCAGAAGATGGAATCTGTAGGGCGTCTGGCGGGGGGCGTGGCCCACGATTTCAACAACATGTTGAGCGTAATCCTGGGCCATACGGAGATGGCCCTGGAGAAAACAACCCCGTCTCATCCGCTTCATGCCCATTTGACGGAAATTATCAATGCAGCCGAGCGTTCCACGGATCTGACGAAGCAATTGCTGGCCTTCGCCCGCAAGCAGACCATCGCTCCGAGGGTTCTTAACCTTAACGAGACCGTGGAAGGTATGATCAAGATGCTGCGGCGTTTGATTGGAGAGGACATCCATCTCACTTTGTTGCCGGGAAAGGATTTGTGGCTGGTCAAGGTAGATCCGGTACAGATCGATCAGATCCTGGCCAATCTTTGTATCAACGCACGTGACGCTATTGACGGTGTGGGCAGGGTCACCATCGAAACAGGAAATAGTACTCTGGATGAGGGTTACTGCGCCGATTATCCCGGGTTCATCCCCGGCAAGTATGTGCTGTTGACCGTGAGCGATACCGGCAGCGGTATGATCAAGGAGACCAGGGAGAGGCTTTTTGAACCGTATTTCACCACCAAAGAAGCTGGCAAAGGTACCGGCCTGGGGCTGTCCACGATATACGGTATCGTCAAGCAGAACGACGGCTTCATCTACGTATACAGCGAACCGGGTCTGGGGACGATTTTCAAGATCTATCTGCCACGGCATTCGGTCAAGTCCGCAGCGATGCAGAAGGAGGATCCGGATGAACGGACCATATGCGGGAACGAAACCATCCTCCTGGTGGAAGACGAACAGGTAATACTGGAACTGGTCATGGTGATGCTGGAGCAACAGGGATACACCGTTATACCAGCTTCCTCACCGGGTGAGGCGATACGCCTGAGCAGGGAGCATCCCGACGAAATCCATCTGCTCATGACCGACGTGGTTATGCCCGAGATGAACGGACGTGACCTGGCTCAAAACCTCCTGACCTGCTTCCCGAGCCTCAAACGCCTGTTCATGTCCGGTTATACTGCGGATATTATCGCCCACCACGGAGTACTGGACGAGGGTGTATACTTTATTCAGAAACCGTTCACGAACCAGGACCTGGCAGTCAAGGTGCGCCAGGTGCTGGATAGTGAATAAGAAGCACAATCAAGCAGAATATTGAGAACACGGCAAGTAAGGTGAACCTTGTTCTCAGAAGATATTCCTCAAACAGAGGGTGTCCATGTAATATCAAACAGTTTGTGTATTGGCCGGCATGCAGCAGGGGCCGGGATGGCAGGACAATATTCAAAATCAGCTTGTTGAATCAACGCTGAAATTAGTCTGTTTTGAGAAGATTGAAGATCGCGAGAAGTCCTATGGGTTAGAGGGTTCATACGTTTGTAGCAATTGTGAAACTGAGTGGAACCACTTTTCGATAGAATGGAGAATGCTTGCATTCCATAAAAGGTTATTAAAAATCGGAGCTGATGACCCGGGCAAGCTATACGAAGAATTGATCCGCAATGATGTATTTGCAACGGTAGGACATGAACCTGCCGGAAGAAATACGTTATCACTTGAACAATGGGTCGCTTTTATGCTCGGTATGGATCATAAGGCAGAACCTTATCATACTTCTTTCCCCGTAATTGAAAGAAAAACAGGACTCTGGCAAAGAATCTTATCTGGTCTAAAACGAAAAAGATGAAATGCAGAAATGATATGGAAGGTGGAGTTCATGAAGAACTACAAGGCTGATACTTATGGCGAGCGAATCGCAGACATTTACGACGAATGGTACAGTTCTCCTGAGGAAGCCTCTATAGCTTTATTGAGTGACCTTTCACATAACGGACGAGCGCTGGAACTGGGAATCGGAACAGGACGAATTGCGCTGCCATTGAAGGAAAATGGAATCGACATTCACGGGATCGATGCATCTACATCCATGGTTGAAAAGCTCCGCGTGAAACCTGCCGGAAAGGATATACCGGTCACGATCGGGGATTTCTCGAAGGTGCCGGTTGAAGGCAGGTTCGATTTGATCTTTGTTGTCTTCAACACATTTTTTTCCTTAACTACGCAGGAAACTCAGTTGGAATGTCTTCGGAACGTTGCGCGACACCTGACAGCTAAAGGGACTTTCCTGATAGAAGCTTTCGTTCCGGACCTGGGGAGATTTGACAGGGGGCAGAGTGTCCGTGCGACGGAAGTTGGAGAGAACAGGGTTAAAATCGACATATCGCAACACAATCCGCTTAAACAGCTTATAACCAGCCAGCATCTGATCCTTACAGATAACGGTATCCGGCTTTATCCTGTAACTATCCGATACACCTGGCCATCGGAGCTGGACATGATGGCCAGAGTCGCAGGGATGAAGTTAGTTGACAGATGGGAAAATTGGGAACAAAGTCCTTTTTCATCAGGCAGCGGAAAGCATGTATCTGTCTATGATCTTTTATAGAACGGTATTCGAAACTCAGGTATCTGCATCTGCTGTAACGGCTGCGTTGGAGTAACCTGCTGATTGCGTCATGTTCAGGTTTACGCTATTATTTGTAAACTTTTTATACGGCAATCCATCAGGCATCATATACTGAAGGAAGTAACCTGAATGACCGGTTTGAAAATGAAATTTCACAGTATTAAAGAGGAAATTTGAGATGAAAAATACAGCGGCAGGTTCCACATTACTCAGAACAAACACAGGTTTGCAGCATAAAGCAACCGCCCTGATAATTCTCCCACTGTTGTTGTTCATCTTTCCCGCTTACGCAGATACAACGGGAATTGTGGGTGGTTATGTCTCAGACATAGACGGCAATCCGCTCATCGGTGCCACGGTAATGATAGAAGATACGTACCTGGGCACCATGACGGATTCCAACGGAGAATACATCATTGCGGGGGTTCCCCCGGGCAGTTACACTGTAACCTCCAGAATGGTGGGCAGATCCACCTCCAGAATGGAAGGTATCCGTGTTATCGCCGATCAGCTGAGCAGAGTTGATTTCAGCTTGTCTGAAGATCCCACGGGTTCAACAGTTATCACTGTTCCGGAATCAAGAAGCAACATTCTTCAGGACGTTCCTGCAACCTTGCATCTGATGGACTTCACCGAGATAAGAACGCTGACCTCAAGGAATATTGTTGACGTGGTCTCCTCTCAGCCAGGTGTGGTAACCAGTCATGGTGAGGTTCATGTGCGGGGCGGCCGGAGCGGGGAGGTGGATTACCTTCTTGACGGTATTTCAATACGTTCACCCATAGACAACAGATTCAACCTTGAACTGCCTCTGAGTGCCATATCCAACGCATCTCTGATGACCGGGGGGCTCGGGGTTGAATACGGGAATTCCATGTCTGGAGTTGTTAATCTCATCGGGAAAGAGGGTGGTGACACTTACCACGGTTCCATGCTCTGCCGATACGGAGACATTACAACCGCTTCATTTGAATCCGGAGAACAGCTTTTTATGGAAGAAACGGATGTGGAGCTTTGCAGAAGCGGCCTTATCGGTATTGAAGGATCTGTATCGGGTCCTGAACCCATCACGGAAATACTTCTTCCTTCCATCGGAATTCGTATCCCGGGACAGATGAGGTTCAGCGCGTCCGCGCAGTTCTCTTCAAGTGGAAGGGACACTCTGGATACCCGTGAAAGATGGGAAAACAACTGGCAGGATGACATTTCGGGTATTGCCAAG
>JAIOSX010000322.1 GCA_021107345.1 Candidatus Aegiribacteria sp. | reverse complement strand
GGACCCGCCGACCCGACGGGATTTCACCTTAAGCTGCGGTCGTACATTTCCCATTGCCCTGTTGAATACAGTTACAGGATCCTGTCCGGTTTTTTCGGTAATAATATCCATTGCACCATAGAATATTCTCTCGGCAATAGATTTCTTACCTTTGTGCATGAGTTTATTTATAAATTTTGCCATAAGCTGATTGCCGTACTTCCTGTCAGGTACGACCTCACGCTTTTTGGGCCTTGAACGTCTAGCCATTCGTCCTCCCCGTCTGCACAATAATGTGCAGAACGCTTAGTTCTATACTTTTCTTGTACCGTACTTCGAGCGACTCTGCTTTCTTCCCTCAACACCGGAAGTATCTTCAACTCCACGGATAATATGATATCTCACTCCGGGAAGATCCTTTACTCGCCCACCTCTAATGAACACAACCGAGTGTTCGTTGAGATTATGGTCTATCCCCGGTATGTAAGCAGTCACTTCAAAACCGTTTCTTAAGCGCACTCTTGCAACTTTACGCAGAGCAGAATTTGGTTTATTCGGTGTTGAAGTATAAACCACTGTGCAGATGCCCATCTTCTGCGGGCATCCTGTAAGGGCAGGTGCCTTGTTTTTCGATTTCTGCTTCTTGCGCCCGTTACGCACAAGCTGATTAATAGTTGGCAAATCATCTCCTTTCAAAAGTCATTTCTGCACCTTAAAATAGTGCAAGGGGGTCTAACTCTATACATCAAAATCGGTTTCGTCAATATCAAGTTCTTCCATATCATCCGGGAATGCCGGTTCAGGCAACTCCTCACCGCCTGGTAATGTGAGCCTGGTGTTCTGGTATTTCTTCACGCCTGTTCCCGCCGGTATAAGATGTCCGACGATCACATTCTCCTTGAGGCCATGAAGATAATCCACCTTCCCTGCAGTGGCGGCATCGGCAAGTACACTGTTCGTTTCCTGGAAGGATGCCGCCGAGAGGAAACTCTCAGTGGCAAGGGAAGCCTTGGTTATTCCCAGAAGAAGAACTGCTGAAGTCGCGGGCTTCTTACCTTCCATCATCATGGCCTTGTTCTCTCTCTGGAGAATAAGCCTGTCTATCTGAGCGCCTTCGAGAAACTGCGTGTCCCCGGGATCATCGATCTTGGCCTTGGCAAGCATCTGACGTACCACGATACTTATATGCTTGTCGTTGATATTAACACCCTGAAGGCGGTAGACCTCCTGGATTTCATTGAGAAGGTATTTCTCCGCAGCCTCTGTACCCATTATCCTGAGAATATCATGCGGAGACAATGGCCCTTCGGTAAGACGATCTCCCGCTTTTACCCTGTCCCCCTCGCGTACTCTGATATGCTTGGATGCCTGAATTTTAACAGCGGATTCCTGGCCGTGGTCACCCCTGATGGTAACCGTTCTTATCCCGGCCTTGATGGGACTCAAAGCAATGATACCGTCGATTTCAGCAATACTTGCCGCATCCTTCGGTATTCGGGCTTCGAACAGCTCGTCTACCCTGGGCAGCCCTCCGGTTATATCTCTGTGCTGTCCGAGCTTACGCTCGATCCTGGCAATATGGGCTCCCTGCTTGATAAGACTTCCATCGTTCACTCTGAGGTGTGCCCCGCTGGGTATGGGATACTTGCCCGTGATAGAGTCAGCAATGAACTCCTCAACAGGATCACTGGCAACCTTCTTCCTGCCAGGCTGAGTGATATGACTCCTGGTACCCCTTGTGACGAAATCGGAAATTACCATCAATGAGCTTTCAGTCACTATGTCCTGAATACACTTCACGAGGTTCCCGGTCCCATGATGCCCCCTGTCCAAAGATTCGATGATTATTATGAAGGAACCCTTCCGGCTCAGTTCAGCCAGGGCACTGGCAAATTGCTCTTCGAGTTCGTCATTCTTTCGTTTTTTGGTATTCTCGAGGGCTTCGATGGCGAGTTCAAGTGCTGCAACCTCTTTCTTCGCCTTTTTTCCGAAGGTCTTAATTACTTCTCTTGCACCGTATACCATAGCGGCGTAGCTTCCGGTTCCCGCCTTCCTGCAGTTTATGGAGATCACAGGAATATCCTGATCCTTCATTCTCTCGATGAAGTCTTCGACAAGTGTCTCGGTCCGGTAGGTACTGACCTCCTGGTACGTATAGATAATGCGTCCGTGCCCCTCTATCATCTCTTTTTCCAGTTCACCGAGAGTATAGAGTTCCTCTTCTCTTCGTCTTGGGCGTCCACTGAGGACTACCATATTTTCCGGAAGTATGAAGATGTGCGGATGGAGAGTTTTGCTTCTGTCTTCAACAATGACCATCTGCTTGCGCTGCTCGCTGTCGATCTCCTCCTTCAAAGTAGTGTCTTCCTCGATATCGACGTAGTGTACACTACCTTCCTGTTCCGCGACTATCGGGATTATGAAGGGATCACTCCTGCAGATTAAATCAGCCTTCTTGACCTTCTGACCGTCTTCAACAGCCATCTGGGATCCAACCACAATATCGTAAGTGGAGAGGACTTCCCCCGATTTATCAAGAATGTCCAGCTGCGTGTTTCTGGTGCTGATCTTTATCTTATTCCCGCTCTCATCAGTGCTTTTCACAATACATGGGTTACGATAACATACGTAACCGGGTTTTCTTGCGATAACCTCTGATTCCCTTGTATGCCTGCCCGCGACTCCCCCCGTATGGAATGTACGGAGTGTCAGCTGAGTTCCGGGTTCACCGATACTCTGGGCTGCTATAACTCCGACAGCTTCTCCAATGGTGACCATTCTGTTCCGGGAAAGATCCCATCCATAGCACTTGTTACAGAGTCCTCTTTTGGCTTCGCATGCCAGAACACTCCTGATACGTACGGATTCAACTCCTATTTTGTCAATCTCTGAAGCAAGTACTGATGTTATCTCCTGGCCCGCTTCACACACGACATCATCGGTTCCAGGTTTGTAGATCGTTTCCGCAGCAACCCGCCCCAGGATGCGGTCACGGAGGGGTTCAATGATCTCCTCACCCTCTTTGAGGGCAGTAATAATCCTGCCCCTGATCGTTCCGCAGTCTTCTATGGTTACTATGACATCCTGGCAGACGTCGACAAGCCTTCTGGTAAGATAACCCGCATCGGCTGTCTTCAGAGCAGTATCAGCAAGACCCTTCCTTGATCCGTGGGTTGAGATGGAATACTCAATGACCGAAAGGCCTTCCTTCAATGAGGAGATGATCGGGGTCTCAATTGTTTCCCCAAGCTCTCCGGTAAGATTCTTACTGGGTTTAGCCATCAGTCCGCGCATACCGGCAAGCTGTTTCATCTGATCGACGCTTCCTCTTGCACCGGAATTGGCCATCATAAAGACAGGGTTGAAGCCGTGGTTGTCATGACTCAGCCCTTCCATCATGGCGTTCTTGACTTCTTCGGTAGCTTTTGCCCAGTTATCTATCACTCTGTTGTACCGCTCGGCTTCAGTAAGCTCTCCACGTTTCGAACTCTTTTCGATAAGTTCTATCTCATGGGCAGTTCTCTCTATGATCTCCTTTTTACTGACGGGGATGAGCATATCTCTCATTCCCACAGTCAGTCCGGATGTTGTTGAATAGTGAAATCCGAGCTCCTTGAGATTGTCAAGCATAACTGCTGTTCGAACTGATCCTAACTCGTTGAAGCATCTACCCACTAACTGGTTAAGCCCTTTCTTGCTGAAGACCTTTTCGTGGGGAATCCTCGCGTTGGCCATTATGAAGCCAAGTTCGTCAGGGATAATTTCGTTGAAGAGAACCTGTCCGACTGTTGTGTAGTCCTTCCAGAATGGAGGGGTAATACGTTCTTTCTTGCCGTTCTCCTCAACTATTCTATTGATTCCCTTAACTTTGATCTTGGCATGAAGATCAATTCTATCGGCATCATAAGCACCCCGCACTTCGTCCGTTGAAGAGAAGATCATCCCTTCTCCATCTGCTCCGGGAAGGGGTTTCGTTAGATAGTACGCGCCTATGACCAGATCATGACTTGGTGTGGTAACCGGTTCACCGCTGGCGGGTCTCAGGATATTCCTGCTACCCATCATGAGCATGCGAGCCTCAACCTGAGCCTCGGCAGAGAGGGGAACGTGTACCGCCATCTGGTCTCCGTCAAAATCAGCATTGAACGCTGTGCAGGCCAGGGGATGCAGCTGGATCGCCTTTCCCTCAACAAGAACAGGCTCAAATGCCTGAATCCCAAGGCGATGAAGAGTAGGAGCCCTGTTTAGAAGAACAGGATGATTCTCAATAACCTCTTCGAGAACCGGCCATACTATTTCATCAGCTTCTTCCCATCTCTTTGTAGCTTTCTTAACACTTTCATCCAGAAGCTTGCTGATTCTGGCAACTATAAAGGGTTTGAAAAGTTCGAGTGCCATGGTCTTCGGGAGACCGCACTGATTAAGTTTCAGGTCGGGGCCTACAACGATGACACTTCTTCCGGAATAGTCCACCCTTTTTCCAAGGAGGTTCTGGCGAAACCTTCCCCTTTTACCCTTGAGAAGATCCGAGAGGGATCGGAGGGGTCTCATTCCGGCTCCTTTTACGGGTTTGCGCCTTGAACTGTTATCAAGAACCGCATCTACAGCTTCCTGCAGCATCCTCTTCTCATTCCTGAGAATGACATCGGGGGCCTGAAGGTCGAGAAGCCGTTTCAGCCGGTTGTTTCTGTTTATCACCCTCCGGTAGAGATCGTTCAGATCACTGGAGGCGAATCTCCCACCATCAAGGGGGACCAGAGGCCGCAGATCCGGGGGCAGGACAGGCATTATCTGAAGTATCATCCACTCCGGTTTGTTGTCTTCAGATGATAACCTGAAGGCCTCAACTTCCTTCAGTCTCTTTATGTTCTTCTTCCTTCGGGAACAGGTTGTCTCGTTGGCTATACTTGTTCGCAGGGTGGTCGCCATTTCCTCAAGGTCAAGGTCAGCCAGCATGGTCCGGATGGCTTCCGCTCCCATACCTACTTTGAAGACATCACCGTATTCCTTTTTAGCCTCCCGGTACTCTCCATCGGTCAGGATCATACCAATATCGATATCCGGATGATCGGATTTGATAACGATATAAGACTCGTAATAGATAACACGCTCAAGCTTAAGATTCGTGATATTAAGAAGCTTGGAGATCTTCCGGGATTTGAAGAACCAGATGTGAACGACAGGTACCGCAAGGTCGATATGACCCATACGTTCTCTGCGTACCCTGGAATGCGTGACCTCAACACCGCATCTGTCACATACTATTCCCTTGTTGCGTATTCTTTTGTACTTTCCGCAACTACACTCCCAGTCACGTACGGGACCGAAAATGCGTTCACAGAAAAGCCCTTCTGCTTCCGGTTTGTAGCTTCTATAATTAATGGTTTCAGCCTGGCTGACCTCTCCATGGGACCATTTCCTAATAGTCTCGGAGGAAGCAAGACTGATCTTCATACCTCCGAAGTCGGAGAGCAATACCCTGGCATCACGTCGGGAAATGTTTTCTAACATTTTTATTCCTCCCCTTCTTCAGGCAGCAGCTCAACATCCAGAGCAAGGCTCCTCATTTCGTTCTGAAGAACATTGAATGATTCGGGAGTCAGGGATTGCGGGATATTCTCTCCGTTCACCATTGCGCTATAAGCACGTGCCCTTCCATCAACATCATCCGACTTGATGGTGAGCATTTCCCGGAGGCAGTGTGCAG
>JAIOSX010000335.1 GCA_021107345.1 Candidatus Aegiribacteria sp. | reverse complement strand
CTTCAACAATCCCTTTCTTCTCAGAAGAAGACAGTGTTCAACCATTAATGTCCAGTAGAATGCATCATTTTTCTTAACCAGTGATATGCCTTTTTCAAGGAACTCTTTTGCCTTCTCCAGATCTTGAGTAACAAGTGCGGCGTGAAAGAGCATTCGACAGGTAATCGCTGCTTCTTTTCTCAGATCATTATCCAGCAGCTCCGTAATAAACTGTTCTGCTTCCTTAAATGATAGAACTTCCCTGCCCATCATCCAGGAGAGATAATTGAACTCGGCCTTGATCTGCAATCTTTGTCTATTATCCAATGAGATATTCTCGGATATTCTTTGTGCAGTCTTTAAGTACTCCCAGGCAACACGGTAGTTATAACCGTTTTGTAATAAATCCAGGGACATGCTGAATATGCAGCTGACAAGTTTCTCAGTTTCTTCGGTTGGAAGCAGATCCTTTGTCATGTGGAAGACGATCTTCTCATCATCGCTTCCCCTGGTATCCTTTAGAATACCGGCAAGTTTCCGATGTAGACTGCGTCTTTTGTTTATCTTCATCTTCTGGTAAATCAATGCATGAATCAGCGGATGTGAGAATTGTCTGATATTGCCAGAATCTTTAATCATTCCAGAAGCAATCAGTAAGTTGTTTGACCTTATAAATTGTTTCCCGGGCATTGAATCAAACAGTTCACGAAGTATTTCAGGATGGAAGGCCTCACCAATTACCGCAGCGCCCTGCAGCAGTTTCAGTTCAGAAGCAGCTAAATTGCCAAGGCGGTAATTGATTACACTTTCGACTGTATCGGATATTGGAAAATCTTCATAATCCCCTTCAACAAACCATTCATTTCCGGTATCGTCGTAGAAAATCAGGTTTTGACGGATAAGGGTTTTAATTATCTCTTCAATGAATAAGGGATTACCTTTAGTAATTGCGAAAAGCCAGCGCAGAAAATGATCGGGAAGATTGGTTTCAAATTTTTGATTCAATAAGTTTTCTATTTCGCTTTGTGATAAATTAGTAAGGTTGATATTGAAGACCAGACGATCCGTATTGAATTCATCGATAGTTTGCTGCAATTCCAGATTATCTTCATGGGAACGTGCAGTTGCAACAAATAAAACAGGCTGATCGATTATTCTTTTAACGAGGTGTTTCAGCAGTCCAATAGATTCCTCACTCATCCAATGGATATCATCCAGAATCAGAAGCAGAGGCTTGGATTTGGATAATTTCTCAAAAAACCGTTGGAATGAATAGACGAATGACAGGTTGTCAACAGGATGTGCCAGGTTTGGCATGTCCAATGGATAGTGAATCCTGAGTTCAGGTATGAGATGAATAAAATATGGAGCGATTTCCGGTTCCAGGTATTTTACGAGCCAGGAGCGGTTATGTTCCAGATTGCATAAATAGTGTTTTATCATCTGAATAAATGGTGAAAAAGGTTTTGCCTCATCTTTAATAACTCTGCCATGCAGAATATGAAGATTTCGTTCATCAATATTATTAACAAACTGCTTGAGAAGCCTTGTTTTTCCTACACCGATCTCTCCCGTGATGAGGGCAAAACCACCATAGTAATTAAGTGCTTTCTCTAAATGCTGGTTTAACCAGATCAGTTCCTTCTGTCTGCCGGCAAATGGAGCAAAGCCCTGCAAGTAGAGTCCTCCCGGGTTATGTACGAAGCACATGATAAAGAGATATGACCACGCATCTCAGCAGTGTTAACCGGAAACAGCCTGACCGTAAAGGATATGATGCGTAATCCTGCAAGAATATCACAGACTTGTAGTGTCTTCGCAAGAAGCTGGAGGAGCAGGTCAACGTAGTCTATGTCAGAGGAGTTATCCGGTACCGGAGTCAATTCTTTTAATTAGTGTGGCTGGTGCAACATCATTTTTCTATTAGAACAGTATCGTACCAGAGGCGGTATTCTTTTCCTCTGAAGGTTTTTCTCTCTTCTTCCATCAGCACGGCATATTGATAATTATGTGATTCCGGGGCTTCCGGACCGACATACCTGCGGTGTAGAATCTGCCTGCCGTCTGAACTGTAGAAACTTTCTGCCGGTGTACCATTTTCCCATCCCCAGAATTCTGCCAGAGAACGCCCGTACTGTTTGTCCCCGATCGTCAGATTTACGACACGGGCACAGTAATCTTTGTTTTCTCCGCATGAATAGGATGAGGGGAACAGTTCTTCCCCCTTATCCATGAACCTTGTCCGGGGGTACGCTTCATCTGCTGTTACTCTCATAACCCAGTCGAATCCCTGATCAGTAACGTTGAAGTAATCAAGAATATTCGGTTCGGGAGGCTCACAGTCGGAATGCTCAATAAGAACTTCGAAACATTCTCTATCCTGGATATTCACCTTTCGGACTACCTGAGTCTGAACGATTTGTGTTAGAATGCCACCGGGATAGTCAAAAAAGTGACAAATTTCCAGTTGGCCTGTTTCAAGAATCGTTCCGAAGTAGAGCCCCGGGCCGGTAGTTTTTACATCCATCTGCTCATCCGGAAGTTCCTCTATCCTTATTTCCGGTACAATTTTGACTGGTTCTGCAGTTCTTCCTATTCTTGACATACTCAATACCTCTTTCTTCATTTTTGCCCTGCCTTCCCAGAGGCGGCGTTTTACCGTACCCAGAGGAATGCGGAGTCGATGTGCAACCTGCTTCTGAGAATAACTGGAAAGGTAAGCCAGACGAGCGGTTTCCCGCAGCTTCGAGGACAGTCTGGAGAGGGCAAGCAGTGCCAGCTTCGCCTGCGAATCGGTTACAACGCTGTTAAAATCCACAGCATTGCTGTACTCATCTATGACATGATGTTCACTAAGAACAACAAACCTGCGATCTCTGCTGAGCCGGTTACGGGCAATGTTCCTGGCGATCTGTCTTACCCAGCCGCCGAAACTGTATGGTGTCTTCAGGGTTGATAACTTCAGATAACCTCTCAGAAAAGCTTCCTGAGCGACATCCTCTGCATCATGGATGTTGCCCATCAAACCGGTCAGTTCCAACACTATCCCCGTCCGGCAGCGCCTTACCAGATCGTTAAAAGCGGATATATCCCCGGCTTGAGCCGCTCTTATAAGTTTCTCATCTGAATTGGTCTTCATCGTTTTCCTCCCCATTACACCCAATCAACCCGTAAATACTTGAAAGGTTCGGTTTGATTCAGGGGTAATCAAAGAGGAAGATAACACCTGGTTCACTGAAAGCGGCATGCATTTGCGGCGGATAATAAAATGATTTATAAATATTTGAGATTCTTCCTAATTGTGAGTTACTCTCTGCGGATCTATATACTTACGCTCGTTGAAGCTGAATAGGATCTGTGTTCTGATCCAATTCTTCAGAAATTCCAATGATACAAGTATTCATTCTCAGTATATCTG
>JAIOSX010000156.1 GCA_021107345.1 Candidatus Aegiribacteria sp. | reverse complement strand
GCTTAGAATCGCATGACCGTATTTGTACATGTTGAAAATATCTCCGGGCTTAAGACCATCATCCGTTCCTCTGTCAATGTAAACAACATCGTATGAGTATGCTCTTACAATATCGGGATCCTGGAATGCAAGTATGTACGCATCGATATCTTCGACTACAGATGAACTCGAAACCGGTACAGGAGCTGAAGACGTATAAGGAACCAGATAGTCGCCTATATTCACAGGGAAGTAAGCGTGTTCAATCAATGCGATGCTGGACGAAGGGGATGTATCTACAACCCGACAGACACCGGCAACCCTTATTACATTGCCAAGTAAAATCCCTGTCTGAGGATGTCTTACTTCCTCGCCTGTTTTGTATATTCTGTAGACCCTGTCTATCTGTACACCCTGATCCTGGCCGATATCAATGGCCACCAGATCTCCAGGATATGCTTCTGATCCAACAAACACTTCTTCTTCTTCAACATCCAATTCAATGATGTAGCTTACAGCATCCGGCGGATCGCTGGTGACCATCCCGGCTGTTTCAAGAACAAGTCTGCTGAGAAGTGGTCTCCTGCTGGTTCCGGAGGTGGTATAAGTACCGGAGTAGCCTGAATCGTAAGCCTGTGAAGTGATGGTAATGCCGGATATATCAGGAATGATCAGCTCACTTCCCGGCTGAAGGTATTCAACTCCTTCAAGGAATGGATTTGCATTCAGTATATCCTCCCAGTGAAATGGAGTGTTGTAGTAATGCAGTGAAAGATCCCACAATGTATCTCCGTACCCTACATAATGGGTTCTTGCCGCAGCAGATACAGAAAATGCTGCCCCGATTAAAAGAATAAGAACAGTTAACGTTACAGTGAAGCTTTTCATTTCAACCTGACCTCCCGCGGTGGTCTCTATTAATGAGCGAACTTCATAACTTCATAATATTCTAAGTTCACAAGTTACTCAAGTCAAATGGGTCTGAATGCAGATCTCATTTTACTGCAGGAAAAAGAACTGAATTATTCAGAATGCCTGCTGTTTTTATTACAGTAACCACATAGGTTCCACCAACCCCCGCAGTGGATTCCCGATTGGGTATGTTAACGGCAAGCAGCAACTCGCCGTTACCGGGAGAATCTCCCGTCCATGTGCTGCCCGCAGCTACCGGACCAGACTCACCAACAGCCATGACGAGCTGCCCATTCGTTGCCGCTGGTACCAGGGCTGTGGCTGTGGAGAAGTAATCGATTCCAGAGGGTCCACAGGTTCCTGTTTCCATGGAAACGGTTCCTGTTGCATAAATGCTGATTCTTTCATTCCGGGATACGCAAAGGCCGGTGTTCACCCATCCATCTGTCGCAGAGATGTCCACAGTTACAGTGGCCTCATCCGCCGGATTGCTCCATATCACCGACTGAATCTCCCTGACAGAAAATTCTCTATCTCCCGAATCTGTTCTTATAGTCAGTTTTCCGCCATCACAGGTTATGTATCCTCTGAAGGAGGCTCCTCCTTCTCTGAAAAACACTCTGCCTTCATCATATTCAACGGATACCTCAGCATTATTGAAGACTACATGCCGTCCGTCTATAGATTCCAGTTCTCCGGACAGAACCTGTCCATCGGCGGTAATCATCCTGTCCGGTCTGCTCTTGCATCCTGAAAGCACCACAATCAGGACCAGAAATAAAACCGCAATGATTCTGATCATCAGTCAACCTCTTTCAAGCCGGGAATGAAGCTGTTCAGGACATCCTTAGCTCTTTCAACGAGTTCAAACTGCATCAACTCCCTTATTTCCTCAGGGATCTCCTCAATACTCCTGTTGTTCTCCAGTGGAAGGAATACTTTTGTAATCCCGGCAGCAAGAGCCCCCAGTATTTTTTCCTTGATTCCACCAACAGGCATCACCCGCCCCTGAAGACTTATTTCTCCGGTAATGGCAATATCAGGTACAATCGGCTTCATGGTCAATGCGGAAAGCATGGATAGAAGTATGGCCACTCCTGCTGAAGGGCCATCTTTAGGGGTTGCTCCCGCAGGCACATGCAGATGGATGTCAACCTCCTTGAAATTCGTTTTTAATCCGTATTCATCCGCATGTGTCCTGATCCAGGAAAGGGCTGCCTTCGCCGATTCCTGCATAACCTGTCCGAGTTGCCCGGTGAGAATTAGCTCTCCTTTGCCGCTCATTATAGTACTCTCTATAAGGAGTATCTCTCCCCCTGCCGGTGTCCAGGCCAGACCTGTGGAAACGCCGATTCTGGGTTTGTCCGAAACTCTTTCATGTGTAAACTTCTTCTGTCCGAGGTATTCAGGAAGTCTGGATGGTGAGATGATCACAAGGTCTTCACTTCCCCCGGCGACTTTCATTGCTACTTTCCTGCAGATTTTACCGATGGTACGTTCAAGCTCCCTGACTCCAGCCTCGCGCGTATGGTCAGTTATTATTCGGCTCAGACCCTTACTTCGAAAGCGGAGTATTCTGCCTGTGAGACCGGCGTTCTCCATCTGTCTTTTCACCAGGTATCTTCTTGCTATTTCCAGCTTTTCGGCGGAAGTATATCCGGGTATGCGGATTAACTCCATCCTGTCCATCAGAGGCGAAGGGATAGTGTCTATCCGGTTTGCAGTAGTTATGAACTGAACACCACTGAGATCGAATGGAACATTCATGTAATTATCCCTGAATGAGTAATTCTGCTCCGGGTCAAGCACTTCAAGGAGTGCGGATGTCGGATCACCCCGGAAGTCACTGCCTATCTTGTCCACCTCATCCAGCATAAAAACAGGATTGTTGCTCCCGGCTTCCTTCAGTCCCTGGATTATCTTACCGGGCATCGCTCCTATATACGTCCTTCTATGACCCCGGATTTCCGCTTCATCATGAACTCCACCCAGGGAAAGCCGTACGAACTTGCGGTCGATGGCTCTTGCTATACTTCTCCCCATGGATGTTTTGCCCACACCGGGAGGTCCTACAAAGCAGAGTATAGGAGCCTTCCCGCAGGGATTAAGCTTCCGGACAGCGAGGAACTCCAGAACCCTCTCCTTTACATCCTTAAGATCGTAATGATCTTTCTCCAGAACAACCTGTGCCCTGTGAATATCCAGACTATCCTGTGTGCTTTCCATCCATGGAAGACAAAGTATCCATTCAATATAGTTTCTTATAACAGCAACTTCAGGAATCCCGGGATGCATTTTAGTTAGTCGGTCCAGTTCCTCCATAGCGGCTTTTTCAACCTTTTCCGGAAGGTCCTTCTCTTCTATCCGCTGTCTGAGTTCCTCAGATTCAGGGTTTTCGTTTTCACCGCCAAGTTCCTTCTGAATGGCTTTCATCTGTTCCTTAAGGATGTATTCCTTCTGGTCTTTCTCTATCTCAGTTCTGACCTGACCCTGAATCTTGTTACGAAGTTTCAGTATCCTGATCTCCTTCTCCAGGATACCGGACAGCAGCCAGAGACGCTCAAGTATATTATCAACTTCAAGGATCTTCTGCTTTTCCTCAATGCTTGCCTCTATTCTGCTGGCGGCCAGGAAACTCAGTTTTTCCGCATCATCGGAAATTTCCATGAACAATGAGTCATCGGGTATACTCCGCGTAAGCTCGAATATCTGCTTCAGCTGAATCCCTACAGTATTCTGCCACGCATCCAGCTCCACATCATCCCGGGGAAGTATGGACTCCAGCTTCTCAACCCTTGCCATGATATAAGGCTTATCCGTAATGAACTCCAGGATACGGAACCGGACAAGCCCCCTTAAATGAAGCCTGATGATATTGCCTGGAAACCTGTACAAACGATCGATTCCTGTGATCGTTCCTGTTCTGTAAAGATTTTCCGGACGGGCAGAGGAATCCATCCTGTTTTTCAGGCTGACAATGCCTATCAGTTTATCCTTGCGTACAGCATCGTCCACAAGTTCAGCTGTTTCGGACTTCGTAATGGTTATTGGTACTACGGTATAAGGAAATACAACCCCGTCAGGACTTGGCAGGACAGGCATTATTTCAGGTAATTCCAGAGTAGTCGCCCTGGTCATTTAATCTCCTTTTTCAATCTTTACTTGTTTCCCCGGACGGTTATCTGGCATCCTTATGCCTGTCTGTTTTTCAGCCGGGAGTATCAGGCTGAGAAGCCCGTTATGCATTGATGCCGTGACGGAAGCCGTGCGTATCCTTCCTGGAATATGAATTTCACGATGGAAATAGCCCGCAATTATTTCGATCTTTTCAGCGCTGAGTTCTCTTGCCGGAGGAGTCTTGATCCCTTTTATCAATACACTTTCAGGGTATACAGTAAGATCTATATTATCGGATGACACTCCAG
>JAIOSX010000178.1 GCA_021107345.1 Candidatus Aegiribacteria sp. | reverse complement strand
TCTTGCTCTGGGCGCCGCCATAGGCTCCATGGCAGTGGTAACAAAGAACGAACTTCTTCTCTTTCTTGTTGGTGGAGTATTCGTTGTGGAGGTACTCAGCGTGGTTCTGCAAGTCAGCTGGTTCAAGAAAACCGGGAAAAGGATTTTTCGTATGGCACCCATCCACCACCATTTTGAGCTGTGCGGGTGGATGGAAAGTAAAGTTGTTGTTCGGTTCTGGATAATATCGGCGATCCTGGGGCTTCTGGGATTAACTACACTGAAGATCAGGTAAAACATGGGATACTGGACAGATGGTGAAAAAGAGATCGGAGTATTCGGGCTTGGGAGGAGCGGAAGAGCTGCAGCAGCACTCCTTCGCCTGAAAGGTTTCACGGTAACTGGCCTTGACAGCAGGGATGATATCCCGCCCTGCTCTGACTGCAGCCGGATTGTGACCGGAAGCAAAATGGAAGATTGTCTGGATGATCTTGACGGTATTGTAATAAGCCCGGGTATCGATCCTGCTTCACCTCTTCCCTCTGCAGCAAGGGAACTCGGTCTTCCATTAATAGGGGAGATCGAGCTTGCTTTCCGCAACACCGATATTCCTGTTCTGGCAATTACAGGTTCCAATGGGAAAACCACTACTGCTGAATGGCTGGGATATACACTCAGGAAAGCTGGTTTGAACGTATGCGTAGCAGGTAACACCGGTTATCCATTCAGTACAGCGATTATAGAAAATCCAGGTGCTGATTTTATCTCTCTTGAAGTAAGCAGCTATCAGCTGCAGACTATAGAAACATTCCGCCCCAGGGCCGCGGCAATACTTAACATCACACCGGATCATCTTCAGCGTCATGGAGATATCGAGGGGTACATCAACGCCAAGGCAAGGATTTTCATGAATCAGTACAACAGAGATCTGCTTGTTCTTAACAGGGATGATCCCGGATCGATACCTATGGCCGGCAGAACCGATGGCCTTGAACAGTACTTCGGTATTGGGGAAAGCCTTGAGGCAGGTGCCTTTTCCGAGGGGAATTCCATCTATTATTCGGATTCGAGAAACAGAAAGTTCGTGATAGACACGAGGGATATTTCTTTACCCGGTCTTCATAACCTGTCAAATGCTCTGGCAGTTATCTGTCTCGCAGGCAATGCCGGGATTTCAACTGAACAGATGGTGATGGGGCTTTCATCTTTCCCTGGTGTTCCTCACAGAATTGAATGGATAAGAAAATACCGTGGTGTTCTATTTGTAAACGATTCCAAATCTACAAATCCTGATTCCCTGAACGTTGCTCTGAAAAGTATCTCGGAACCTGTTGTACTGATTGCCGGGGGAGAGGCCAAGGAAACTGATTACAGTCAGCTCAGAGGTTTAATAGCCGATCGGGTAAAAGCACTCATCCTGATAGGAGATGCCCAGGAGATGTTGGAAAACTGCTGGTCCGGCACTGCGCCTGTCTTCAGGGAAGACGTAATGGAAAATGCCGTTAAAAGGGCGCTGGACCAGTCACAAAATGGAGATGTTGTGTTGCTTAGTCCAGGGTGCGCAAGTTTTGACCAGTACAGCAATTTTGAAGAGCGGGGCGAGCACTTTCGAAAACTTGTGGAGGGTTTGAGTTGACAAATATCAACCCGTTCGGAGCCCGGAATATCATGCTTGTTTCGGCTGTTCTTCTGCTGATTCTGGGAACTCTGGCTGTATTCACCGCCAGCTCATTCAAATCGCTGATGCTTACGAATTCAGAATCAAGCACAGTCTTTCTACTGCCTCACATCAAGAAGGTACTATTTGGTATCCTTGCTGGAGTACTGGCATGGATAATCCCGCCGGGCAAACTCAAGAAAACTGCTCCAATCCTTTACGTGTTATCAGTTGCTATGTTGATACTTCTTCTTCTGCTCAAGGGCACACACTGGGCACCTGTGATCAACGGATCTGCGAGATGGCTGGTTCTTTTCGGCGGTTTCCGGATAATGCCATCAGAAATTGCGCGTATCGCATATGTGATACTTGCTGCTTCCCTTGTTTCTGATGGTGTAATTCGCGCAAGGACAGGTGCCGGTGTTGTATGGCTTACGGTTCTTGCCCTGATCCCGGCAGCTCTGGTTGCATTTCAGCCTGATTTTGCGGGAGGGATGTACATTCTCCTTGTCATGATCACGGTTCTGTTCCTTGCCGAATCCAGATTCAGGGATATGGTGGTTCTTTTCCTGCTCATGCTTGCTATGGCTTCATTGGTCGTTTTTTCATCCGAATACAGAAGAGATAGACTGGTCAGCTGGTTTTCCCCCGGGGATGCTGCAGAGGCATCGGTCTATCAGCCTGAGCAGGCTTGCATTGCGCTGGGAAGCGGAGGGATAATGGGAAGGGGCATCGGCAGGGGCAGGCAGCAGAGGGGCTATCTACCCGAAGCGTTCTCAGATTACATACTTGCTGTTATCGGTGAGGAAACCGGGTTTGCCGGTGTTCTTTTGATACTGACTCTACTGCTACTTCTGCTATTGTCAGGATGGAGTATTGCAGAGAATGCTGATCATCTGTTCGGCTACCTGGTCGCAGGAGGTCTGATATCCTCAATTGCTCTGGGGGTGTTCATTCATATTGCCGTAGTCACCAGGATGTTTCCATCCACCGGCATGCCGCTTCCACTCATTTCATGGGGAGGGTCTAATCTCATGGTTACCATCGGAGCCCTGGGAATCGTATCCAGGGTGGCCAGTGAGGGGGTGCGGTGATGAGAGTTGCCATAGCCGGCGGAGGCACCGGTGGTCACATAAGCCCTGCAATTGCCGTGGCGGAGGCCATCTGGGAGAGGCATCCTGATACCAGTATCGATTTCATAGCAACACCCAGGCCCGTTGACAGGAGGATGTACCATAAGTTCGGTGATACCGTACATATTCTGAACCCTCCACGTATTGACAGAGGTATTCTGGATATTGCGTTGCTGCCCTTCAGAGCTGTACGGGAGTTTTTCAGGGCAAGAAAACTGCTTCGCAGGCTGGGATCTTCCGTGCTTTTCGCCACTGGAGGTTACCCTTCATTTTTTCCGGTAGTTGCTGCACACAGCCTGGGTATTCCCTCAGTAATACATGAATCGCACAGTATACCCGGCAGGGCGAACAGGCTGGCTTCCCGCTTTTCGGACATAGTGCTTACAG
>JAIOSX010000165.1 GCA_021107345.1 Candidatus Aegiribacteria sp. | reverse complement strand
GATTCTTCTCTGTGCGTAATGGATTATGTACCATACGATAACGACTGGGGCGGTTCTTCGGGGGTGAGCCTCGAGAAGCTGAACCCGGATTTCAGCGGATACGAATCCTCAAGCTGGATCAGCTGCTCGAGCGGAGGCACCCCCGGCAGAGAAAACAGCTGCTCATCCGGGGAAGCCGGAGGATCGGGGAAATTCTTGGATTACTACCCGGACCCCTTCTCCCCCGACGGAAATGGCCGGGACGATATTCTAACAATAGAGATGAATTTCCAGCATCCGGAGAATGAAGTTACACTTGAGATATACAACGTTCAGGGCAGGCTTCTCCTGCAGCTTCTGAGCAGGGAGATGTGCGGCTTATCGAAGATCGTTACGTGGGACGGAACCGGTGAGAATGGCGGAAGGCTTCCGGTTGGAAGGTATATCATATACCTGAACTCCAGAGCTGAAGAAACGGGTGAATATCGCGAAACCTGCAACGTAGTGATTCTTGCCCGCCCGCTTTAGGTAAGAGCCAATCGAAAAATACCCGGCCTACCTGACCTTTTATGGGTTTCAACACTATACTGTACTCATTCCTGGTCCGTAATGACATTGTGAACCGCCTCGCACAGTTCTTCAAAGCTGTAAAGTTTGGCAACAACACCACGAAATCCATAGTCCGCGTAGTTGGACATGACAGGATCATTGGAATAGCCGCTGAATACAATCGCTTTAACCTCAGGATCCATGACAAGCAATCTCCTGAGGGTTTCCTGACCTCTCATGCTCCCGGGTATGGCCTGATCTGTGTTGATAATCAGATTGTTGACGACCTGACCGATCTGCTCTTCGTCAGCATCTACAAACCAGAGGTTGTCATCTATGGAGAATTCACATCTGACGTCTGATCCCCTGAGAGCGAATTCAGCTGAATCTCTTAAAATCTCCTCGATAGATATCGTTTTTCTTACCGGCGTACCGCCCCTGGCAAAGGTAAGCAATTGCCTGGTTAACTTCTCCGCTCTCCAGGCGGCCTGTTCCGCTATTTTCAGGCTCTCCACCAAAGGTCATTACTGAGTCGAGAGAATATTCCCGCCCGATTTCCCTCAGAATGCGAATAGAGAGATCCACATCTATATGATCGGAAGAACATGATTGCTCTTCAGTGACGTAGCAGTGCCGGCAATCTGATGAGCAGTGACGTGTGATGTTATATTCCAGCCTGTTCAGGTCTATATACCTGCTCAATACTCTACCTCCAGATCTCTCACCGGCCGGATGCAGCCTGATTCCTGCATGAGCGAAACAGCATGAATTTTGAAGGCCTTTTTATCCCCTGGAGGATTGTCCTTGACCTGATAGGTAAACATCTGTATACATCTTCTCAGAGTTATGGTGATCCGATCATGAATGTATGCTCTACTGTGAAGACCCAAGACCCCCGCCGGAGCCGCTGGAGCTGGTCTGCGAACCCTGCGCGGACTACGTTCCATGGCAGGATGATGTGCCGGAGATAGAGGTTGGGTAATAAGTCATGGATCCGGCTTCACGGGGAGCGTACATCCTGATACTGAGTCTCCAGTGCATATCTGTCGGCAACGATGTTTGACTGGGAATTTCTCAGGTGGTATGGTCAGTTTCCGGAATCACCCGGGAACCACAAGCTTCTGGCATGCTGGTTTCAGGCAGGAATCGGAGGTTCAGTGGGACGGATGGGCTGCTTTGTGAGCAGCTAATAAGATTGAGGAAAATCCACTTTCCTACTATTCCGCAACCGGGCAGGTATGCGTGGGTTTCACTTACGATGTTTCTTCACGAAACCCTTAGTTGTGATGATGTCTTTACCGATGGTATCCTCATTCCCCAGACATGACATTTAGAGGATTTGCCAACAGGAACCCCCATGTACATGCCCTGGTAATCGATGTCTTCAGCGATAGGCTAATCCCGGCTCAGCCGTGTTGGACAGCTGGATGATTATAACCGCTAATTCTTACCGGTATGGCACAAAACTCTATTATTACCCACAAGCACAGACCGATCAAAGATAAATCTGCTACTTATTCAATAGCTATCACCGTATTTTCAAAAATAGTCTTTTTCAGGATAAACTGATTAACTCCCTTAAACCTCTACGGCTCACGCCTACACTATTATTTTCATAAGTAGTGAGATTATTTCGTACGTTTTTTACTTTCGGGATTGCGCAGTGCTGCTGTCCTTTCCCGACGCTGTCGCTCTTCCATGGCTGCCATGGCGCTCTTCCAGGGTACTTCGTTCCTCCTGGACACGCGAGTCATACACGCCCGATCCCAGGTAGGTTCCATCGGTCCCCACCAAGGTCCTGAGGTCATGACAGGAGGCTCTTGGGTATACCCGCCAGTCTGCTGCGGGTACCACCACGTGGAAGGCGCTTGTGCTACCAGATCCTCTATGTAGTCATCGAATATCTTCTTGACTGCTTCCTTTACTTTAGTTACGTCCATGACTAGGTCTGTCAGTACAGTGGTTCCGAACGAACCGTGCAGTATGATGTTGTCCTGCATCGGGTACATATACATCTGGTCAATTAAAATATTAGTAAAAACATCACCTCCCTCGGACACTAATTTCTTGTCTGCACTTAAAGATGCTAATACTTTAAATCGCGCATTTGCATGCTGGAATCCGATGGAGGGATTGAGATCCGCAGGCGCGCTGATGGTGAAATTCACGCCTCCAGACTTTTTCTTTTTGGACTGCGACGCGATCGTACAGATGCCTCCCTCGTCTTTAAGTGACCAGTCGTACTGAGTATTCACCCAGCCATGATGCATGTCCGGCTTAAGGGAGAGTTTGAGCTTCGTGATCTTGTATGTAGTGAACACCACTTTAACGCCCAGTTCGTTCCAGAACGAGCTGCCAGTCGGCGCCTGGCAGTTTACCGGTATACTCGGACCATTCATTCCGGGTATAGGTGTGATGGGTCCTAGCGCGTAGTTGAGCGTATCGTCAATGACCATATTATCGAAGTTGCCTGTTTTTTCAAGCAACAGCTCGAAAAATTTGCATTTCATTTCCTCGTTCCAGAAATCTTCCGGTATCTCAAGTTCCTGCGTTCCGATCTCCTGCAACCAGGACTGAACGCTGATCTCCGATTTGACCGAAACGATCTGCGCAAATGGGATACATGAAGCGTGCTGGGCACTGACGTTCCCGTCGGTAAAATCTAGCTCGGGCACGTTGCAGGGATACGACGTGTCCCTAGCCCTGCCACGCGGATCGTCCGTGATGAACTCCCCAAACGTCACACCTGACAATCTACCACGTGGCTCCCTACAGTCGATCACCTCCGGAGGCCACTCTGCAGTAGGCTTAGGTACAAAGCCGCTGATGTTACCAGTTACCTTCATATCCCCATCATAGAAAGAATAGCTCGTCATCGTGGTCACCAGCCATAGTTTCCAGAACATAGCTACCAGTTGTTCCTCTTCCACTTCGGAAAGCGATTCCTGTTCCGCAACTTCTATAGCAATAAACGACCTGAACGCAGCGACCTCGGGCGGCTCTTCCAGTCCTTCCCATCCACGGTAGTAATTTACAGTTTTCCACAACGGTATGGGGTAGATTTTGGTCAGTAAGGTTCCCTGGTCATCCGTGTAGGTGATGCTCAGTTCGTAGATATTGGTGACCATTTTTTCTGTACGGCGGAGTGTGAATGGCCCATCGCTGACTTCGAAAGGATAATCCTTAAGACCCTCGAGCTTGAGCAGGGAGCGAACCGGCGGAAGAAAAGAGCTTGCCGGAATCTTGTTGTTAGGAATCATGTAATTGCAGAACATATCTATGTGCTTATCGATCACAATCGCTGTAGTGATAAGCAATCCCGCAATGCCACCGATAACAGCGCCGCCAACCAAGCCGCCAACCCAAGCGCCAGCCAAGCTGCCAACCAAAACGCCAGCCAAGCCTACAATCACTGCACCCAGGAGTATACCTGTAAAGATGTTTGATATCTGGGCCAGTGCGTATTTCAGTTTCTGGTCATCCGCGATATTAAAATCGTTTCCTTTGTTGATGATCTTCAGTTTGTCGCCGTCAACGCTTACGCCGATATCAATAGTAACTTCCACGTCATAGAGGTCTATCGTCCAGAAAATGAATAATGGGACCTTGTCGAACACGTCGGCGAGCAGATGTACGCGCATGCAGCCCTTTTCAAGCGAACCATCGGTGAACTGTGTAACGGTGACGTCGTCTTGCTTGTAGGGATTGTCGTAGTCTTCATCTTTTTCTTCAGCTTCCTGTTCTTCCTGCTCGCACCTGGCAATATCGCCGTTGGCTAATTGGATCATGAGCTTGAACATG
>JAIOSX010000010.1 GCA_021107345.1 Candidatus Aegiribacteria sp. | reverse complement strand
TCCTCGGGTTCGATAGCTACCGACCACGTTGAATCACCTATTGTCATTGATGAAATAACTAAAAGAGTAAAAAAACAGATGGTTTTCATCCCGGCCCTCCTAACTGAGTAAATCCCACAGGACACGTTCGATAATTATTACCTATATAATTATAGACTGAGTTCATATGTTCCTGCAAGGATTCACATTCAGGATTGGATCAGTGTGCGGTCCTTTCGGAAATCGAGCCGGTATACCCTTATTGCTGAGAAGGACTGAATCGAGTATTGTTTTTTTGTATGCAATCAAAACCACAGGAAATGTAGTCAAGGGGTCAATTCACTTATCATGACTGACCTGAACAGGTGAGCCTCTCCTGAGGCTGAACAGGAGGAACCGATGAGATATCCGTTACTGTCCGATGCTGATATGAAAGCCATGGATGCTCTTAAGAAACATCATGGCGGCGCAGACAAAATCGTCAGTACCATCAGGAAAATGAGAGATTTCGAAACTCGGAAACGAATCCTGGCTGAAAAGGGTTTCGGAAAAATGATTGAAGAAGCGGAAGGCTACGCCCGGAACTTCCCTCAGGTCGAGGATTTTGAGAAAGAGAACGGGATCACCTACAACGATTCTCTTGGAACCGGAACGAGCCAGGTTTCCGGATTCCAGGGAGCAAAGGTCACTCACGAATGCATAAGACGAATAGCGGAGAGTGCCGGGACCGATGAACCATGCTTCGCTCCCCAGGAGATGATATCCGTGGTAGCTCTTACTGATAACTACGTTTACAACGGTGACCTTATAGCAACGCTTACAATGGCCGAGAACATTATGAAGGCAAGCAAGTTCTGCAACACTAATCTTATTGGTATCCCTCAGCCGGAGAAGCGCTTTCGGGAACTGGAAGCCATCACAGGGGAAAAATTTGTTAGATATGAATGTGAAGGCGGAACCTGCGCGCTTACTCTGAAAAATCAGGGTACCCCTTTCGGCAATTTCGGCGGGATAGAAGTGGCCAACAACAATCATCTGATTTACCTCGATGGAGTCACCCGCACCGCACTTGCAACCGGAGCGGATTTCTTCCTTAATCCCAGCTGGAGCACCATTGTCGCAATCTGCTATTATGGACGCGATATACCCAATCTGCATATAAAGATCTCTATGCTTCTCGCCACGCAGAATCCAATGCAGTTCAGGATGCTTCTGAACATCATGAACGAATACATCCGCGAGGATGGAACATCCCCCATATACGAGATCAACATCGGTAACGGCTCTACAGCTGACAATTTCATCCAATGCGCGAGAGAACTTGATGCCAGCGGTATCAAAGGTGTCAGTCTTGCAGCTCACATCTACATCAATCCCGACCTCGGCATGGAGGGCTTCAACTGGACCGATCACATGTTCAAAGTTCTTGAGAGCGGTACCGACATGACCTTCAAGTACGAGAGTGATGGAACCGCTCACGAACTCGATACCATGGGTACCTACTTCATATCCGAGGAGGAGCGTGACGCGATTGGCAAGGATATCGGCGAAGTCATCTTCAACAAAGCCCTTAGAGCCTCGAAGGATGGCAAGGCAATGATGAAAAGAGGGATAAGGGCGATATTTGCCGAAAGTGCCCAGAAACACTGAAAAATAGCAGATAACTATCAGAATTTGGCGGTGAGGTTCTCATGATACAGAACTGGAGTTCACGTTTCTCAGATAATATCAGGCCGTACGGTGGATACTCCATCGGCAAACTGTTCGATCTTCTTAAAGACCCGGAGATAATTTCCCTTGCCGGGGGATTGCCGTCACCGGATATGTTCCTGAAGCACGAAATGAGACTTGTCTCCGGAAGGATACTCGAGGAAAACCTGGAGACGGTGATGCAGTACACCGCCATCAAAGGCGAGCAGATACTCCTTGACGCTATAGTACAGTTTCTGGCAAGGGATAATATACGGGTTACGCATGAGAATATCGTGGTAACGTCATCCGGCCAACACGGACTGGACCTTATCGGCAGGCTTTTCCTCAATCCGGGGGATGTTGTTCTTCTTGATCGCCCTACGTTCGCAGGTGCAATTGTAGCGTTCCAGATGCAGCGTCCGGAGTTCGTCGGCGTGGACATCGAGGAAGACGGCTCTTACGTTGATGGATTTCGCTCCAGGATCGAAGCTCTGGAAAAAGAAGGGAAAAAACCGAAGTTCATCTACGTCGTTCCGGATTTCCAGAATCCTTCCGGTATTACTATGAGCCTCGAAAAAAGAAACGCACTTCTTGACTTGAGCAGAGATCACAATATCCCTATTCTGGAAGACAGTCCCTACCGGGACTTCCGGTACTACGGAGAGACCATTCCTTCCATCTATTCACTCGATCAGGAGAGAGGGGGAGGAAATGTCATAGGTCTGTACACTTTCTCCAAGCTTTTCTGTCCCGGTCTCAGGATCGGTTTCAATATCGGTCCAGCTGAGGTTATTGAAAAAATGACCAACATCAAGGAAGGAAATGTCCTCAATACCCCCAAGTACAATCAGGATATGTGCGCTGCCTTCCTGACCGAGATGGGTATGGAGGAACACATCCAGAAGTGCAGAAAGTACTATCGTGAAAAGCTCGAGGTTTTCCTTTCCACAATGGAAGAGTGTTTCCCGGAAGAGTTGGGGGTAACATGGACAAAACCTGATGGTGGTCTTTTCCTCTGGGTCACTCTGCCGGAAGAAATTGATACGCACAAACTGTTCTACGATGCGATAAAATACAAAGTGGCATTCGTTCCCGGGAATGTATTTTTCGGGGAAAACCCTCCAGTTAACACAATGAGAATCAACTTTTCTTTCGCCACCAAGGAACAGCTGGCGGCAGCAGTGGAAAGACTCGCTGACTGTGTTAGAAACCGACTGTCCTCGTCCGGGTGAAAGGGCAGCAGATAAGCAGGGAATCCAATATGGAAAACAGACAGATACTTTTCAGATCAACGAATCTAAAAGCTCCCGCCGTCTCCTTTGAACAGGCGCTTCTGAAGGGAATCGCCCCTGACGGTGGCCTCTACATGCCTGAAGAGATACCCCGGCTTACTACAGAGGAGATTCGGGAATTTTCAGATGCGAGGTATCACGAAATAGCGTATGCAATTGGCAGGAAATTTCTTAAGGGTGAGATTCCCGATGAAGACCTTGAACGTATAGTCGTTGACGCATACAACTACGAAGTACCACTGGAGCATGTTTACGACAGGAAGTACGTGATGAGGCTGGATCAGGGTCCAACCGCTTCCTTCAAAGATTTTGCTGCAAGGATGATGGGCCGTCTCATGCAGTTCTTTCTCGATCGGAATGATGGAAAACTGCTCATTCTCACCGCAACCTCCGGCGATACCGGAAGCGCTATCGCCAACGCGTTCTATGGATTGGACAATGTCGATGTCGTAGTCCTGTTCCCCGAGAAGGAGGTAACCGCACGACAGCGAAAGCAGATGACAACCCTGGGAAAGAACGTTTCCATAGTTGCTCTCGACGGGAAGTTTGACGACTGTCAAGCGCTCGTAAAACAGGCCTTCGCTGATTCTGAACTGGATTATTTGAATCTTTCATCAGCCAATTCGATTAATATCGGACGGCTTGTCCCGCAGACAATGTATTACTTCCATTCGTTCGCGGAACTCCGATCAGGCGATCCGAACGAGAAAGTGGTTTTCTCCGTACCATCAGGAAATTTCGGTGATCTATGCGGCGGCCTCATCGCAATGAACATGGGCCTTCCGGTCAAGAAATTCGTAGTCGCTACGAATGAGAATGACGAGTACCCGAAGTTTGTTAAATCAGGTTTCTATGAAAAACTCGTACCATCCCGTAACTGCATATCCAGCGCAATGAATGTCGGCCATCCAAGCAATATCCCGAGACTGGTTCAACTGTATGGCGGCAACATGGATGAGCACGGCGCGATAAGTTATGCACCTGACCTGGATCAGATCAGAAAAGACATGTACGCGGTCAGCATAAACGATGCTGAGACTGAAGCTATGATCAGCAGCGCTTACAAAGAACATGGCCTCCTGCTCGAACCCCATGGTTCCGTCGGATGGGCCGGGCTGCAGCGTTATCTTCTGGAGGAAGGGGATGATATAGATCAGCTCTGTATTTCCCTGGAAACGGCCCACCCTGCGAAATTCCCGGAGAAGATCAGGGAAATTCTCGCTTTTGATCCTGAACTGCCGCCGAGCCTGCAGGGACTTGAAGAGAAAGAGGAATCATACGAACACCTGCCGACAGACTATAGCGCTTTTAAAGACTTCCTGAAGAGTAATTACTAAG
>JAIOSX010000345.1 GCA_021107345.1 Candidatus Aegiribacteria sp. | reverse complement strand
GCCCGATCTTGATCTGGATACAATTCCAAGGTTATATAACCTGTCAAGTTCTTTACCAAGATTAGTCGAATCCAGTTCGAGAAGCACTGATAACTGTCTGACGTAAAACTTTTCATCCGGATGCATGAAGAGCCACTCAATAACTTTTGCTCGTGTTCCAGAGCCGAATAGTTGCTTTAGCATCTTCCTCCTTTGCAACAGTACTCGAAGTACTTTTCATCCTTATTGCAGTAATTTCTACTATATTTACAGTATTTTTTACCGTCGTCGCAGTAAATATTGCTGTATACTTCATTCATGACAAGTAAGGCTTTTTCTTCGAGCCGTGTGCTTACCGCAGTGTTCACGATTCCTGGATCATTCCCCATGAAAGGTGAGTTATGTAAATTCTTTTCGTTGACAGGTATGCGTCTTACAATAGAAAATTGCCGCAGGCTTCAAAACCTACGGCAAAATTCTGGTAGCGGCGGAGGGACTTGAACCCCCGACCCGCGGATTATGATTCCGCTGCTCTGCCAACTGAGCTACACCGCCAGAGACGAGGAAAAATAGAGTCACAGGGACGAACTGTCAAGATAGTTTAATACTGCTCTTCATTCTGGGCTTTCAGTTTTCCGATCACATCAACCAGTTCATCATCGCAAAGACCCTTGCCGTTCTTCTGCATTCTGAAAAGAACAGCGGACACTCCCGCCCATTCGATAATGCTTACGTTAACTGTGTAATTCTTTACCGCTTCAAGAAAACGCTGGAATGCGACCATTCCGCTTTCGCACACAAAACAGATCAGAGTTGCTACTTTTCTTTCACCTTCCAGTACGTTCTGTGAGCATGGATTCTCCGATGTCCCCCGGCTCTCGATATATGATGATATTGAATCATATACAAGACTTATATGCTCACACAACTCATTCACTGAAATACTGGCCCTCAGAAAATCCTCAATATGGTAATAGAAATCTGTTACCACGCTATCAGGGATATCGTTCAATTCGGACCTTATCTCTTTCAGCTGCCTTACATCGTTAAGTCTCATCCCTCTGTCAAAATCTCTGAATTGGCCGAAATTCCCTTCAATAGCAAGTTTAATGTCTCTGTAAGCATCTTCCATCTCCGCAAAGTCTTCCCGCTCAACGGTTACATTCAGAATATCCACCCAGATATTCCTGTAACTGGAGGGGGATCTGAATGATATTACAGCCAGACCTTTCATACCGTTTATCGAGCCTACCAGATCGATGATTTTGGTATCGTGGGTATTATTGTCAGGTTGATTCGTAACAAGAACAAGTTTCAGCTGAGCCTGGAATGTTGTTGATGAGAATATGGCGAGATATGCCTGATTCAAGCCGGTTGTCTCACACTCTTTTTTCAGCAGGGGAATAAGAGCTCTGGCGTAATGTTCGCTACCTCCGTATTGGTGGATTCTCTTCAGTTTTTCAAGTTCATGAGCCACCAGGAGTTTTTTCAGACTCCTTCTTATAATTGTCTGTTCCGCTCTGGTTGCACTTAAACCGCTGGGACCGGTCATCTCTATCCTTATGGAAATAATACCATCCCGCGTGGTATATCTTCTCTGGTGGCGTATGGAAGCTCCGTGCCACGAGTGTGTGAGTGCGGTTACACAGTTCTGAAATGAAATGTCCCTTTCAAAACCCGCAATGTTTATGCCTGTCAGATGTTCCCTTGATGTTTGAAGGTTCTTAATGGCGAACTGGGGCTTTCCCGCACTTGTCCTGACCATGTTAACAAGCTGGAAATTAGTCTTGATTATCCAGGCAAGGTCACTTGCTTTTCTCTCGGCAAGGTACTCATCAGACCTTGATGAAATGAAAAGAACGAGTTCTCCCTTTTCCCCGAGAATACCAGCCGGTACCTTCTTATCATTATACAATTCTTCAACGGCGGTCCGTACCTCTTCAAATTTTTCAAGCCTTTCCGCTGCCCTTGATAGTAAAGAGACTGTTCCCGCGCGTCCCTTTGCCAGGCTGGCAAGTAGATCGGCCATTTTGCCTGCATCGGCAACGAATTCATCCCGCCGATTCGAATCCTCATCTCTGATTCCTGTTATTACAAACCCTCTTCGAATACCATCCGTATTCAGTGCAAAGCCTTCCAGAAGATCCAGATTCCATCCGGAGTGGTGAAGCTCGCTCAGTACTACAGTTGCCAGCCCTGGCCAATCCACTGCTCCCACTCCAACAAGAACAAGATCGTTGTCTTCCTTCTGATTAATGATAACTTTGGTTTCACACGATTTACCCATATCAAGCAATTCATTGAAAATGGCCGATCTTCTTTCGGAAGGAATAATACTTCCCGGGCAGCCGTCGTGTTTCTTATCTTCTTTTCTCAAAACACTCGTTCTCCTATCATGGCAAACTCATAGTCTTGACAGAAAGCACCCGTCAAACAATATATGCTCCCCGGTTGCAGTTGCTGCAACCATCATTTTTGTGGGCGAATAACTCAGCTGGCTAGAGTGCCTGCCTTACAAGCAGGATGTCGGGGGTTCAAGTCCCTCTTCGCCCACCATCCTCCATTCAAGAGCTTAACACTTGACTTAAAACTAAAGGGGGCCGGGCCTGACATCTTAACATTATGACTAAATATTTGTTAAATATTAAATATAAACAATCAAAATGTAAGTGTAAATTCCAGGTTTATAGCGTCGATGTCATGGTTTCAACTGTAAAACTCCATGAATGTTCAGCTGTAATCGACTCTCCCTGCTCAGCTATCCGAACAATGACAGTGTAATAACCATCATCAAGAGGTTCCTCCGGTCGGAACTGAATGATATTCCCATCGATTACGAATGGACGAAGTTCTTCCCGGAATACACCAGAAGAATCAGATAGTGAGGCCGCAGCGCTCCATCCGGTCAGATCATCACGAAAATCGGCATAGACCTGCAGAACAGGTCTGTGGTCATACACTGATCCGATTGGATAAACCGAGCTGAAAAGCACTTCCGGTCTTAACGGAACATCAATATGGAAATACTCTTTCGTTTCATTACCTGCAGAATCTGTGAAACTGACTACAATTGAAATGGACTGCTCTGAGAAAGGAGCAATATCCATCCTGCAGCTTCTGATCGAGTCCCCTCTTAACGGGAGCCGTGTATTTTCAAGACTGTCAATAAATGATACAGCTTCCGATAATCCTGACAGATCATCAGTACATACTGCCTCAACCAGTACCTCCATACCGGCAGAATCGACTGAGACAGAAAGAGAAGTAAGTTCAGGGGGAATACTGTCAAGGCATACATTCCATGGAATATTTTCAATCAGCTCTCCGTCGCTTCCGAATATCTCAACTGACCCCGTATCGATGCCAGCTGTATTAAGAGGGTCTTCAAAATACCATCGATCTTCAGTCTTCTCCGGGAAAACCGCATTTTCTCCTGCCAGCAGGTAAATATCTCCGGTTTCCAGAGTATCCGATACTGTCATGAAACTGAAGAGCTGAGGGGTGCTGCTCTGATACCCTGTCGGCCTTAGAGAGTGAACGGCAAGCATCTCCGGATCGAAGGAAAACCCGAGATCGACAGTACCTCCCTCTTCAGGAACCTGCCATCCATGCATGTAAATCCAGTAAGCAACTGAAGTATCGGGCTCAGCCAGAGAGATATTCTCGTTGGAAGTCGGCGAAGTCGAGCTTGCTGCGAGCTCCGACATATCATCAACTGCTCTGTTCGCATTGCGGTCAATGAAAAGAAAAATGTCCACATCCAGACCGGTTTGATCTCCGGTACACCCAAT
>JAIOSX010000289.1 GCA_021107345.1 Candidatus Aegiribacteria sp. | reverse complement strand
GTAGATGATAACCACAGCTTCCTCGGAAGATCTGGGCGATATGTAAGTATTTCCTGAGAAGTCAGCAGCCACATCGTAACCGTACCAGACAAGTTCAATCATTGAAGTCATATCAGCGGGGTTAAATGGTGCTGTATCTTCTATATAAGTTATTACAGGTTCCTCATCACCAATGGCATACTTCGCTATGCTTATCAATATCATAGGTTCCCCGGAGGAGACATCAAAATTGAGGTCCTTCCTGACGTAGAAGCTGTCTTCGGCACCTTCAATGCAGGTGGGAGGGGTTCCCAGAGAAGGTAGTGAACCGAGCCATTCGCCTGTGTGATAGTCGAACTGGTGTACTCCGAGTATATCGGCACCGTCACCTGTCAGATAAACATGACCGTCTTCGGAAATTCCAAGAAACGCAATGCTCTGAAGCTCTCCCGGACCGTTGCCCCTACTGCCTATCTGCCTCTGGTACTCACCCTCCTGAGAATAGATTCGAACACATGCATAGGCACAGTCAAGTATCGCAATATTGCCGTCGGGACCGTATGCAAGCCCTTCTATTGCTCCCATTACGTATAAGGAGTCGCCCATTTCAATCCCGATGGAATCCACGGGAACGAGATAGACTGTCGGAACATCGGAAGCGGCTTCTCCCGGAATTTCCCCGGTCGTCTCTTCTCCGCCACAGCTTATGAAAACAATCATCAATGCTACTGCTGCTATAATTCTCATCGTTTCCTCCCAGCTTTTTATCCAGAAGCCATATTCGCAGTCCAGCATTTCGTCAATGATATGGCTCTTTGTCCTTGATTACTCTTGTGTAAATATTCAGATAAACGGATTTGTCAAGAGTATAAATCAATATTTCTACTATATTTATAATAATATTGTTATATATGTAGATTTATTATAATGATTGGTATTTCGTAAGTGACCAGAAGTGGCGCCCGGCCCCGTCAGCCCCGGGTTTCGGAGATAATTATTCTGGCAAGGGATGATGAGTCGTTCTGGAAATGGTGTCTCTCATAAGGGCGGATAATGATAACATCACCTTCGCTGACCATATGCATAGCCCCATCGCCATCCATGAAAAGAAGCTCCCCCTGAAGCACTGTAACCACACGCTGGAAGTCGAATTCAGTTCTCGGCAGCCTTCCTTCGGCTTTTATTGTGAGCAGTCTCAAGGTAAGGTCGCAGCAGTCCTGGGCAGGCCCGGCGAGAATTCTTGAGATCACGTTTCTGTAACCCTGTGCGGATTCACGCCCTGCCTTTATGGAGCCGGCTTTTCTTATCAGTGCCAGATTCTACCTCCCCGGTCCGTACGTTGATAAAGATCCCACCGATACCGTCCATCTGCTGTTAAACTTCGAAGACCACCCCCAGCTGACCGACGCAGGCCCCATAGGAGTATCCAGACCGACTGCAAGGCCGGATCCCCAGGTCCATTCACTGTCTTCGATTTCGAGTGGTGATTCCCAGTCGCATACCACGCCGGCCTCAATCGAAAGGAAGAAAGGCCCGTTCAGCCTCCTCCGGAACCTTGCAAGCCCCGCGATCCTCTGCCTTGAAGGCAGAGAATAGTATGGCATCCCGGGGATGGTCCTTGATGCCGAAAGCCGACATTCCTGCCAGTCCCAGGTGGTTCCTGCAAGCAGCTGTCCCCAGACATTCAGAACCATCGTTCCCTTCCTGAGGAAAGGAACCGCTCCCTCGAAATCATACCCCAGGTTCAGATGTTTATGAGTCATAAGTGGGGCCCACGAGACCCTCGCTTCAAATCTTACACCAGTCTTCGGATGTACCGGATTATCCATGGTTTCAGTGAGGTGGCTGAGGAAAATCGAAGAAAAACCCTGGAATTCTTCAGATCCGTACCTGTGAACGATTCCCGAAATACCTATTTCGTTAAGCCCCGACCAGCCTGAGGAGAATCCCCTTGCAATGTCTCCGTGACCTTCTGTCACAACCCTGTAGGATGAACTGCCGTCCCTCTCGAAAACCTTAATTTGCATCTGATAGCCCGAGAGAGAATAGTCAGCGAACCATTTCCTCCTTCCGGATGAAAGGTCAAGAACCCGAAATTCGGTAAATATGTATCTGTCCCCTCCCCCGGCATTCAGTATCAGATGATTGCCATCGTTCAGAAAATTCAGGTGTCTGTATGTAATCCTGCCGTCCAGCCCGAACTGGTTGTTGTAGGTCATTCCAATACCGATAGATGAAGGTTCACGTTCGGTAAAAGTATATATGACGTTTACACATCCGGAATCAGGTGAAGACTCCAGGAAGTAATCTATTCTGTCAAACAGCCCGGAAGCGTAGAGTTTTTCGGCTGAATCCCGCAGGTTTACGGAAGTGGCCCTGTCACCTGTTGAGAGTATCATCCATTCACGAATCGCATCTTCTGACACTTCCCTAAGCCCTCTGTATTCTATTCTGCTTATGACTTCTACCGGGAATTCTTCAGCTCTTGTAGTTGAAGAACAACTTTCATTCCTGGATATCTCAGGATGTTCATGCAGGTACTGAAGCATCTGCGTATATCCCAGTTCTATCAGGCTGTCAGCAGCTTCATTGGTAAAATTGTAGCTTTTCGCGTTATGCAGATCCGGCCTGAAATAGAAATCCGGCCGAGCACTGTAGAAATTGTTAACCCTTGCTGACAGCGCACTGTAAGTCAGGCTGCCAACCTGTACCATGGTCGGATTTTCTGGAATCTCCGACGACTCAGAGGAAATGTCCACGGCAAGCACCGGATAATCCCATGTCTCCCGGGCTACATCAACAGGTATGTTATCACCCACCCCTCCGTCTACCAGCAGCATATCTCCCATCCTTACAGCGGGAAATACCGCCGGAACCGCCATTGAGCTCAGCTGGCACTGTGAGAGGTTTCCGGAAGAATGTACTATCCTTTCATAACTTACAAGATCAAAGGCCACGAGCCGCAGAGGAATCGGCAGGGAATCGAAATGCAGCCCGGCCGCAACCTGGATCGGACAGGTAAGTGAAGAGAGGAGGGATCCCACTCTCTGGGTTGAAATCGCGCTGCGGGGAATAATCGGGGAAAACCCTTTAACCTGCAACCTTAGAATGTCATGTGAATTTGACAATCGAAGAGGAAGCATCGTCAGTCTGTTGTCCGGTTTGGAAGAAAACAGCAAACTCCAGTCGGTATTCCTTGCCAGAGAATCAATAAAGGATGGAGAATACCCGCAGCAATAAAGTCCACCGACCAGGGAACCCATGCTCGCTCCGGTTACACTTCTAATGCAGACATTCTCCTCTTCTAGAGCAAGCAGAACTCCGACATGGGCAAACCCACGGGCGCCGCCGCCTGACAGAACCAGTGAGATGCCATCACTTCCGCTCCTGGTTTCAGCAGATAACAATGTAAGAACGAGCAATAAAAACTTGTGAAAAAGCATGAGACCGAACCCTTTACGCCGGGAACCACTTTTTGTATTCTATTGTTTCATCTAATACAGCAAATTCTTTTAGCAGTATATTTCTAATATTACACATTTATTAATGAAAGGAAAAGGAATGAAATTCATTTTCGGCATGATGTTTCTTGTTTCCGGAGCAGCTATAGCCTCGGGGCTTACAACTCTTGAATCATCACCAGACGGTATTGTATTTGAGCTTTCGGCTTCCCAGCCTGTATTCAAAACCCTGGCCATCAGGGGAGACAACTATTCCACTGTTGTCATTGAAGGCACCGAGAATGTCAGCGAATTCTCGTATCCCAGGATGCCCGTATACCGCACCTGGCTGGAGATTCCTGTCGGCGCAACCGTTGAGGCAACAATCACGGATGAAACGATACGGAATATCAGCGGTCCTGCATGGCCAGTTAATCCGGGTATACTGTCTGCCAGCAAGAGCGAACCACGCGGGAATTTCGTTATGGAACTCAATGATGAAGTTTACTCCTCCGGTGCGGCTTACCCCGCGGAATGGGTAAGGGTGATATACGCGGGCCAGATGCGCGGCCGCAACCTGGCTCTCGTTGAAGTTCTTCCGCTGCGCTGGAATCCGATCGATAACAGCTGTGACCTTCTTGCAGAGGCCACCATCTCTCTGGCATTCGAAGGCGGTGACCTTGGGGCAACCTACGCAAACGCCAGCAGGTACTACGCTCCCCCGTTCGAACAGATGCTGTCAAACATGACCGACAACTATGGAACTTTTGAAGGCGGCTGCGACACTCCTCCGGCTCCATACCTCATAGTCGGTCACTCTGATTTTGTTACCACAGGTATGGACGATTTCGTTGCCTGGAAGACAAGTCTGGGCTTTGATGTTACAATGGTCGACCTCAGCGTAACCGGAACTACAGCTTCCGATATCGAAGATTACATTCTTGATGCTATCGAAAACTGGGCGAATCCTCCACAGTACGTACTCCTTGTTGGTGATACCGGATACCTTCCCGGTAATACGGCCACCGCATACGGCGGCGTTACCGACCTTTACTATGTAACCCTTGATGACGGCGGCTATTTGCCGGATGCATTCATTGGAAGATTCTCCGTGACAACCACCGCCGAAGCCATACTTATGGCTGACAGGGTCATAGATTACGAACAGAATGTCAGCGGTTCAACTTCCTGGGTGCAGAATACATGCTGGATAGCCAGTTCCGATAACCACACTGTTTCTGAGGGCAGCCACAATTACTGCATAGACACTTTTTTAACTCCCCTGGGGTACACAGCCGATACGATTTATCCTTATTCCGGCGGCACCGCCTCCCAGGCAGTGACCTCCATCAACGGCGGCATATCCATGCTCACATTCTCCGGACACGGCAGCACTACGAGCTGGGGTGATATGTCTTTCTCACAGAGCAATTTCAACTCGCTTACAAACAGCAGTATGCTTCCCGGTGTATTTTCACATTCATGCGTGACCGGCAACTACGCCGTCGGCACCTGCTGGGCCGAAACCTGGACGAGAACACCGGGCAAAGGCGGACTCTGGTTCTTCGGGTCGGTGCCGTCTTCCTACTGGGATGAGGATGATATCCAGGAGCGGTCGGAATTTGAGTGGTTCCTGAGCGATGGTGTTTACTGGGCCAAGGGATTCTGCAACGGCGGACTGATCGCTGTTTACGACTATTACGGCGGCTCCGGCAGGTCCAAGTATTACATGGAAGGTTACAACCTCATGGGAGATCCTTCAGTCCAGATGGCTGTATGGGGAGTCACCGGAATTGAAGAGCAACAGGGTAGCGCCTTATCGAACAATACCGGTATTATGGTAAGCAATCCGGTAAGGTCAGCAGCGGTTATTACCCTTAACGGAAACGGCCCCGCAGAACTCAATGTCTTCGATCTAACGGGTCGACTTGTCGCAACTCCTTACCGGGGAAATCTCAACGAATCCCATTCACTCAACTGGAATGCCCGTGATCTTGCTCCCGGCATGTACTTCCTCCGCCTTGAGCAGGGCGGCGAAGTATCAACCGCAAGGGTAATGGTCATCAGGTAAAACTACGTAACCAGACAGCATGCGGGAGGGCCAGGCCCTCCCGCTTTCTGTTCAATTGACTTCTACTGCTTCCGTCTTCATTTTATCCATCAATCAACTTAATGCAATTCATTACGTCACATTGAAACGGAAGTGAATCATGAAGCTTGCTCTTATTGTGGTACCTGTACTGGTACTTACAGTGATTGGGGGGAATTTCTTCGGCAGATGCGCTGTTGTGCATGTTGATGAATCTTCTCTTCCAACGGTCTACAACTTTTTATCAATGGTTCCTGCACTTTATTTTCATGAATCCTCCGAATCCTACGGATCTCTCCTTATTACAGATGAAGCGGATTCCCAGTCGGGATACTACGCCATGGAAGACTGGGCGACTTACCTGACGGACCAGGGAGAGAACGGAAGCATCATCTATGCAGGTGATGTTGATGCCGGTTTCAAAATCGTTGTAGAGGGAATGGTGCCGCATTCGGAAATACTTTCGTACAGCGGTACCGTTTACGGAATAGCAGCAGATATCGCCACAACGGAATGGCCATTGATCACAGAAGCCGTTATCTGTGTAAGATCCGATACGGAAGAGATATTCTTGAATGGAGCTGCTGCTGCTGCAGGATGGGCAGCTGTGAATAACTGTCCGGTTCTCTGGACCGACGCCACCTCCCTTGGAACGGAAACTTCCTCCGCACTGACTTCAATGGGAGTAACGGATGTATGGCTTTTCGATTATCCTGATGTAGTGAGCAGTGGTGTTCTGGATCAGCTCGGCGCCATGTCGATCTCTGTAACCGAGTTTTCAGGTGCTGGTGATCTGCTGCCTGCAGCCCTCAGCC
>JAIOSX010000237.1 GCA_021107345.1 Candidatus Aegiribacteria sp. | reverse complement strand
CCGGCAGCAGTTCCAGGGCTTTTATCAGTATTCTGTGCCCCTTCATGGGGCTGAGCCTGCCGATGGAAACAAGAAGGGGGTCGGATATTTCCCTTTCCTCCCTGGATGAGTAGAGATCGGTATCAACAGGATGAGGTATTACTGCAACCGGCCCCTCTCTTTCCCCGATAAAGCCTCTTTCTATCACGAAAGGGGACGGAAATACCACGAGGTCAGTTCTTCTATCCACCTTTTTCCAGAATCTCCCCGAGCGGGGTTTCCTTATATCGCATCTTATCCTGACCATTGGAATGTCACCTGCAACCATGGCGGAAGCCGTCTGACCGTCAGCCCGGGTCGTTATGATCACATCCGGCGCAAAAGTCCTGATAAGTTTTCTGAAGGGTAGAAGACCGGTAACAAAGGCTGATTTCTGAAGGTTCAGGCCGGTACATTCCAGACCCTGTGCAGCTGCAGCCTTGCTGACGGAGCCATCGGGGGCAGCCTGAACGGTAACTGTATGTCCCGTTTCGGCCATCATCCTGGCGAGGGCTATTCCGCCTGCTGCTGAAGCATCAACACCCTTGCAGTTGATGGTTACAAGAATTCTCAAATAAACTCCAGTGGTTTTTTCTAACGGGTTACTCGTTTATAATTCTATCATACATTGTTGAAATATATCAAAGGAAAGGGGCATGCATGAACAGCTTCTACCCGCCTGCGAGAATGAGGGCGATAAAAATGCCTCCCATCGCAGAAATCATGGGCAGGATATCTGAACTTTCGTCGTCGGGAAGAAGAATCTACAGCCTGGCTCAGGCGGCTCCATGGTATTCACCTCCATCCAGAGTACTGAATAGCCTGACCGCCAAACTTAAAGAACCGTTCATCCACAGGTACAGCCCTGATCCGGGATTTCCGTGGGCCAGGAAGGCTGTAGCGGAGGATTTCAGAAGACGCAGGAGAATTGATCTTGATCCCGCCTGCGAAATCCATCTGACATGCGGAGCAAGTCAGGCATTCCTGAGCGCACTGCTTACAGCTTCCTCTCCCGGAGACAGTGTTGCTGTTATAGAACCCTACTATTTCGATCATGTGTTCGCGGTAAGGTTCAGTGATCTCGGTTTACGTTCAATACCCATGATTGAAGACGACGGAGGCTGGACAGTACCACTGGATGAGTTAAACAGAGTACTTCCGGAAGTATCGGTGCTGGTTATAGTCAATCCCGGAAACCCCACGGGCAAAGTAATACCGGACGCAGTAATGATGCAGATCGTTGAAATGACCGCGGAAAGCGGCACTTTTCTCATCATAGATGAAACTTACGAAAGATTCGTATTCACAGGTGATACCTGGCATCCATGGAAGGATGAGCACCGGAAACATGTTCTTACCCTGGGCAGTTTTTCCAAGAGCCTTGGCATGCCCGGCTGGAGGCTGGGTTATCTATTCGGTTCAGAGGATCTGCTGGAACAGGCTATAAAAGTTCAGGATTCTGTTGTCATCTGCCCGCCCACTCCCTCCCAGTATCTTCTTCTGGATGCTCTTAAGGAAGAGGAATGGATCAAGGAGATGTCGGCAGGAGTTTCGAAACGGCTGGAACTATGCAGGAATGCGCTCAAAGACAGCAGTTCCCTCTCCTGGCGGGAAGCCGGAGGCGCCTTCTTTACGCTTGCGGCATATGAAAGCAACATGAAAGCTCAGAATGCAGCGATGCATCTGCTTGATGAATACGGTATCGGAACAATCCCTGGTTCCGCCTTTGGTGAATCCGGAGAAGGGCACCTTAGAATCAGTTTCGGCTGTCTTTCCGATAAGGATTTAGAACCTGCCATGAAGCTCCTGTCAGAGGTTTCATTCCCTGAGTAACTTCGGAATCCCGCAGTAGATTATCAGTATGCTGGATCTGCATTCCCGCTCTGAAGGAATTGTCTGTCCGTTATTCAACCGCTGGTGTTTCCATAGTATTTCACCGGAACTGTCCATCACATTCTCCTGAATACGGTAATTCGTTTTTTTGCCCTCATGCCTTCGAGAGTTTTTGTACTGATAACACTGAAACCGATTCCTTTTGCTGCGTCAGTAAATTGCTCATGCCCTGCATACAGATCCGCTGCAAGGGCAAATCTTCTGAGATCGGAGAGAGGGAGAATATCACATGTAACAGGATCTTCCGAATAGAGAGCAACGTAATAACCACCCTGTCTGAGAACTCTGTATGCTTCCTTCAGGAATCCGCTGATTCCATGCAATTCAACAAGTCCATGCAGGGTCATTGCGGTATCGAAGCTCTCCGATGCTATGGGAAGCCGGCGTACATCCCCTCCGATTGCTTCGCTGATTGAACTTCTCCCGATATGTTTGAATCTGTACTGCATGCTCCACAGGCAATTCAGATCCCGCTGAACCGCGGCAATCCGTCTCAGCTCCCTGTTCTGAAACGCCTGATGCGTTACTCCGTATCCCCCTCCTGAAAGAAGATCGATAAGATCCTCCGGATCAGTTCTCTGTACCGTGTTCATAAACTCTTTGAAAATGTCTAAATTGCTTCCACCCTCAGCGGGGAAAACAAGTAATCGCTCGCTTCTGCCGCAATGTTTGAACCATTCCCCCGAAACCCTGTACCTTGCCTTTCCAAGTAGTTCTTTTGTGACCGCGTTCGGATCCGATTTAATTGATTCTGAATTAGTACTCCGATTGCGCAAATTTTCGATAGCTCTGTCAATCCCAAGCTCCTTCAGCCTGTTCAGAGAAAACGGCCCATTAACAGGAGTACCGGGCAGCACTCCCAGTGCTTCATCAAGAGGAGCCTGCCATATATTGACTGCCGCGTCCGGCAGCAGGGCCGGCCTGCCCATTATCACCGGATACTGATTGCTGCATCCGGTGCATTCCATAGTCCCTGATCGAATGTCACCATTTCGAGTTATCGTGTTGTTAATAACAAGATGTTCCTGACATTCCGGGCATCTGAGATAATCCAGAGCTGAACTTTGCATAGAAATTCCTCCAT
>JAIOSX010000291.1 GCA_021107345.1 Candidatus Aegiribacteria sp. | reverse complement strand
CTTTAACGCGCAGGGAGAGTCTAACCTTAATCCGGCTCTTCAGAATGGAACGATTCACGGGTATGTTTCCAACAATCCGGCATGCGCACTTGCCGAACATAACGGCATAGGTAAATGCGTGGCCGAGTTATCAGATCTTCCACCGGGAAATTTCGTGAACCACCCGTGCTGCGCTATTGCCGCAACAGAGACAGCTATTGCTGAGCGACAAGAGGATATCGCCGCAGCTCTCCGTCTATTTGCCGCAGCCACAGATTATATCAACAGTAATCCTGCAGATGCAGCCTGTGCTGCAGCGGACTGGATAGGAAATCCTGTTGAAGTTGAAGTAATATCAATGGCAACCAGCGGTTACAGTATGCAGGTAACGGAAGACTGGCTCGACAATATGATTTCAATCGTTGAGAACATGAGGAACCTGGGAACTTTCACCGGACCTCTTATTGGGCGAGACGACGATGCCAACGCAGAATTCCTTTACGACTTTTCACTGATGCCTGATGACCTGAGGTAGTTGAAATTTCATCCGGTAAAGCTGGTAAAACAGTAACGTGCATACTGCGCAAGATCTGGCAGTATCTACCTGGATTCGCAATCCCATGTCTTCTTATCGTATGGTGGTTTGCGGTTACAGGGGGCGGGAGGGATACCCTCCTGCCCTCCCCGGAGGAAGTTACATCAGTACTCTTTCATCCATTTCAGGATCAGATTTCCACAGGATCAATGGCCTGGAGCACTCTGGTTAGCCTGGTAAGAGTATCTCTGGGCTTCTCACTTGCGGCGCTTGTCGGGATTCCAATCGGACTTCTTATGGGGGCATCTGTTCATGTAAGGAAATTTCTGTCACTTATGGTCGAAATGGCGAGGCCCCTTTCCGCCATTGCCCTTCTTCCTCTTTCAATAATCATTTTCAAGGCGAGAACTTTCTCGCAGCTGTTCGGTCTGGAACACCTGAGATATCAGAAGTGCCTTCTGAATGAAATGCAGCTCGGAATGATATTCATTCTATTCTGGGGAGGTGTTTTTCCAATAATACTGGGTACTATTCAGGGTGCTCGAAGTGTTCGAAGGATACACCTGGAAGCTGCCGGTATCCTTGGGTCCGGCAGACTTTTCACCTTCAGACATGTTATCATACCATCGGCCCTTCCGGATATCTTTCACGGGCTTAAGCTTGGTATCGGAAGATGCTGGATGGTCATTATTGCTGCGGAAATGCTTCCGGGAACCAATTCCGGTATTGGATACCTGATAAGGTACTCCTATCAGCTGTCCAGATACGATATCATGCTGGCAAGCATAGCTATTGTAGCGTTCATCGGAGCGCTATTTTCCAAAGGTCTTGAATCCCTTGGAGAAAAATCCCTCGTTCTCAGAAGCAGGGAAAGATGACATGATGGCATTAAAGGTGACCGATCTGTCAAAAACCTACAGGGAATCCTCCGGAGATGTGCATGCCCTGGACTCTGTTACTTTTGAAACGGAAACTGGTGAATTCCTCTGTTTTCTCGGTCCTACCGGATGCGGCAAGACAACCCTGTTACGAATCATCGCCGGACTGGAAAAACCCGACAACGGTGAGGTTAGAATTCAGTCACACTCTGATGGAGGCGAACCGGTGATAGGTTACGTTTTCCAGCAGGGAGCGCTTTTCCCCTGGATGAGCATCTTTGCCAATATAGAGTTTCCTCTCAAAGCGAAAAAGATCATTAAGGATATGCGTCGGAAGAAAGTTGAATACATGCTTGAAATGATGGGGCTTTTGTCCTTTGCTTCGTCATATCCCCATCAGCTTTCGGGGGGCATGCAGCAACGGGCTGCACTTGCGCGGTCTCTTGTCATGGAACCTGATCTTCTTCTTATGGATGAACCTTTCAGTTCCCTGGATACGAGGACCAGCCAGGAATTGCAGGAGAACCTTCGGGAACTCTTGAGGAAGGCATCCACCACAGTTCTTTTTGTTACGCATAACATTGAGGAAGCGGTTTACCTGGCCGGAGAGGTTATAGTCCTTGGTCACAGACCAGGAAGAATTGTTCGCCGCGAAACAATAGATCTTCCTGAATCCAGGTCACGCCTGTCCGATGCTTTTACAGAGTACCTGGTCTCTCTGAGAAAAACCTTTGAATCTTTGGTTTCAAACCCATGAGTGTCTATTCAAGCACGAAGTTGTATACAACTGAAGTCCATACTCCAACCGGCACTCCGTCAGCCCTTCTTGCCGGTGACCAGCTGCTCTCCATTACTGAGGCCAGTGCAGCGCTGTCCATGCTTCCAAGTCCGGAACTATCAATAACAATTGCCTCCATCGGAACGCCTTCAGGTGATATGAAAACCTGAAGAATCACTCTTCCCTCAACACCAGCCTGACTGGCCATGGCAGGATACTCCGGAACCGGTCTGTAAGTGCATACAGGTTGAACGCTGCGCGGAATGAAAGTTCCCGGTTCAGGAATTGCATTATCAGGATCTTCACCCGGTGTAAGAATATTCGTGTTGACTGTAATTGCGCTGTCCAGACCAATAGTATTTTCATCTGTACTGATAATAAGGATCGGCTCTATTACATCCGGGATTTCGTTCCGTATGATGTCCTCCACATCAATTGGGTCTTCATCCGGCATTTCAGGGGGAATCTCGTAGAGCTCTCCCGGATCGAATCCCTGCATTTCATCGGTTGCCGTTCTTGACGACAGCCTTCCTATCGGTGCTCCGGGAATAGCCTCAAACGCCAGTATCAAAAGTACAAGCCCCCAGAGAATCCCAATATCCATGGCTCCCGCATCAGTTGTGTTCTTTCTTCTCATTTCAATAACCTCCTTCATCGGTTATACATCAGAAAGAGGTTTTCTATTCCGGGGAAGCATTCAACGATCTGTGAGCCAAACACTGCTGCACACATCGCAGATTGCCAATATTGTTAATTCCTCAAACAGATGTCACTCTGTGTGGGTGAAGAGGATGAATATCTGATTTACAGGTTCGGAACGGCTGACAGTATCGAGTTTCAATATCCTCTGATACCTGACAGCAGTTCATGGAAGCTGTTCGAGTACGAACTCTATTTCAGGGGAGGTGGGCCGGGAAAACTTGGAACGGGATTGTCTCAACTACCGTTCCAGTAACTGCCTGTTGAGTTCTTTCCGGGAAAATCAGTGGTGAGGAGAAATACAGATCACGATGTGATGTATACATGTTGATATATGAGATCATAAATGATGAACTCATTGTCTGTGCAGTCAGAGCCAGCAGACAGCACTACCAGAAGATCGCGGTTCCTGAAGAGATTTTCAGCGATTACTGCTTCCGGGCTTCAGTCAGGATCTGTTTTTCAGTTTGAGAAACAGCACAAGTGCAATAGTATCAAGAGAAATAAGAGTTGCAAGGGTTTGGCCGTCTCCTTCACAATTGTACCCGAAAATCAGTCTGAGAACAAGAAATACTAATGTACCCACCATACCTCCAACGTTTTACATTATAGAATATAGCTGAAAAAGGCGCAGGGTGACCAGCGGATCGTGGCGGGAGTATCAGTATTGAATTAAATTATCAGTTATAGGTTGGTGACATTTTCACATCAACAGAAGGGGAGCAGTTGGCAAATCAGGAGAAACTGAATTACAGCGGTTTCACATTGAGTGTTCATGGAGTGCTTGAGGACAATGAAATTGATTCTATCCGTGATTTTTTGGATGAACATAAGCGTTCGATATTCGACGCTGGAAAACTTGTCCTGGATTTCTCGGACAGCCCCGGGATAGATTCCGTTGCAGCCGCGGTGATTTACGGATCATGCAAGCAATTTTCCCGAGCAGGTGTGAGGGTAAGAAGAACCGGAGCTTTACCTGCTGTTAAGAGTCTTTTTGAAACACTTGCTAAATTCGATTCAGTGCCGGCACCTGAGAAAAAAAGAATGTCCATTCGTACACATTTTGAGCTTCTCGGCGCAAACGTGTATGAGTTCGGAAAAACGCTTTTCGAGCTTGGACATTTCATGAAGAATACGCTGGGCGCTCTTGTTAACCTGGTCATACATCCTCTGAGGGTTCGCTGGCCAATGGTGCTTTATTACATGGAGGAATCGGGTTATAAGGCAATTCCTATTGTAGCAGTTCTTCCCTGGCTTCTTGGTGTGGTTCTGGGGTATCAGGCCGGGTATCAGATGAGGGTGTTCGGTGCGGAAACGTTCATGCCCTCATTGATTGGATACAGTATAACCTGGGAGATCGGACCAATGCTTGCCGCGGTTCTCGTTGCAGGGCGATCGGGGTCAGCGTACGCTGCAGAGATCGGGACCATGCAGGTAAGGGAAGAAGTCAACGCCCTGCGAGTAATGGGTTTCGATGTATTCAGTTACCTTGTTACACCCAAGATGATAGCTCTTCTTTGCGTAATGCCCTTTCTTGTGCTCCTTGCGAATCTTGCGGGTATTTTTGGCGGACTCCTCGCCGGTTCAATGTTTCTCGATCTTTCTCCCAGCACATTCATATCGGAACTGGGCAAGGCGCTCATACCTCTTGATATTCTCTGGGGATTGCTGAAAAGCATCGCATATGCCGATAGACGCGCCGCTGTCGGGAGGTATTTTGGCGTGCAGTTCTCATGGGGCCGGCGCGGTGTTTTCATGGCAAGTACCAATAG
>JAIOSX010000339.1 GCA_021107345.1 Candidatus Aegiribacteria sp. | reverse complement strand
TGATGGCAGGCGATGCGGAGGAGATAGCCGAAGCCAGCGCAGCAATGTTTTCCGGGAAGATAAGAGGACTTCAGATTGCCAGGAAACTGGGAACGAAGGAAATCTCAATTCCCTCAGACCTTCATGAGAAAGCGGAGGTGCTGAAAAGCCCCGGTGGAGAATTATTTCCTTACCACCCTCCTGAGACAAGGGAGGGTGTGTTCCCCGTTCTTCATTGCATGCAGGAAATACCGTGCAACCCATGCATGACATGCTGCCCGAAGGATCTGATAGGTACATCGGGACACCCGATCATGGGTCTGCCTGAATTCCATGGAGAGTGCGTTGGATGTGAAAAGTGCGTAGCGGTGTGTCCGGGGCTGGCGGTTACACTGGTGGATTTCAGGAAATCCACTGAGAAACCCCTGGTAACCATACCCTTCGAACTGGGTGAGTGGTTGCTTCGTAAAGGCAGTGAAGTGACCGTTACCGGGTGGGAGGGCTCCGTACTCGGAAGAGCTGTAATCGCAGGCTGGAAAAGGGCCGCCGGATTTCCGCATACGATTCTGCTGAAACTTGAAACTCCCGCTGACATCGCCTGCAGGACAGCCGGAGTAATGATCCAGTATCCTGAAGATATTACCCCCCTGGAAGAACCTCTCGAAGCGCCTCTTCCTGATGATGCAATTGTCTGCAGGTGCGAAAGGGTAAGCGCGGGCGATATCCGCAGGCATTTAAGATCGGGAATAAGGGATCTGAACCATCTGAAGGCGATAACAAGAGCCGGATTCGGAGCATGCGGAGGTAAGACCTGTGCAGCCCTGATCGAGAGGATATGTCGGGAGGAGGGGATATCCGAGGGCGAAATAACAGCCTTCACGGACAGGCCGCTTTTCGCGGAAACCCAGCTGGGATGGTTCTCGGGAGAGAATGATGAATAGGAAAAACTACGACTTGGTCATTATAGGAGCCGGAAGTGTCGGAACGCCCCTTGTGATGAACCTGGCAGAGAAAGGTTTATCCGTTCTCTGCATAGATAGCGCTCCCTCAGCAGGTCAGGGTAACAACAAATGTGCTATAGGGGGAGCCAGAGCTACTCACACTGAACCCGCAAAGGTTTCTCTGGGACTGAAATCCCTTGAAATATTCAGAACATGGCAGGAGAGATTCGGCGATGACATAAGCTGGTACCAGGGTGGTTACACATACGTGGCATACGACGAGGAGATAATGAATCTGTTCCGGAGAAATGTCCCGCTTCAGCAGAAAGCAGGCCTGAATATCAGCCTTATTGACGCAGGGGAGATGAAAAACCTTGTACCAGGTATAAATCCGGAAGGTCTTATAGGCGGAACCTGGTCCCCTTTCGACGGAAGTGCAAGCCCCATGCAGAGCTGTTATGCATTCGGGAGAAGAGCGGAAGAGCTTGGAGCCGAATTTGCCTTCAGGGAAACGGTTACAGGCCTGAGTATTAATAGAAATAGAGTGGTTTCGGTTACAACCGACAAAGATTCGTATGAATGCGGCGCTGTTGTGAACTGCGCAGGATCCTTTGCCGCAGAAGTTGGAAGAATGGCAGGGATTGAACTTCCTGTGTTCCCGGAGAGCCATGAGGCAGGGGTCACCGAACCGGTCAAGAGGCTGTTTGATCCCATGGTGGTGGACATCCGAAAAGCGCCTGGTTCAGCCAACTACTACTTTTATCAGCACGATACAGGCCAGGTTGTTTTCTGCATCACGCCGGATCCGCCGATACCTGGTACCGATATTGATGAAACATCTGAATTCCTGCCCCTGGTGGCACCCAGGATGACAGATCTCTATCCCCGGCTCGCAAACCTTAAAGTACGGAGAACATGGAGGGGCATATACCCCATGACACCGGACGGGGCGCCGATACTGGACAGGTGTGGTCCCGATAATCATTATGTCGTGGTTGGAATGTGCGGTCAGGGATTCATGCTGGGCCCGGGTATCGGAGAGGTTATGGCCAGGTTTATGACCGATGAGGTGAATGAGATGGATGCGCCGGTTCTGAATGAACTCCGACTGAACCGCCGGTTCACCTCTGTTGAAGCCCTTAAATAACGGGTTTGTGAAACTATTTTGTAAACTTTTTGTTAACACTGGTGCTTTATACGATTTTTCAATTCAAGGATATCATGGAGGAAACCGATGAAGTATGCTCCTTTACTGTTCATATTCGCAATGGCAGCCTTTGCTGAGATGTCCGTATGCGGAACGGAGGAGTTGCTTCCCATCGGTTTTACGGATGAAGAACTGCTGCACCTTGATGAGATTGGTCTCAATACCGTTCCTACCGCGCCGCCGCCGGAGGGAACGGTTAACCCGGGTGAATACGATCCCGCGACGGGAGTATTCATAAGATACCCCCTTGGGTTGCCTCCCGTTCTCATTGTAGCTCTGTCCTATGAAACTACAGTATGGGTTATATGCGAATCTTTCCAGCAGAGCTCGGTCGAGACCGCTTTCGTGAATTATGGTGTGAACATGAGCAACGTCGATTTTATGTTCGCGCCTACGAATTCTATCTGGGTACGCGATTACGGCCCGTGGTTCGTTCTTCTGGAGGACGGACAGCAGGGAATCTTCAATTATTCGTACAACAGGCCAAGCAGACCCCATGACAACAATATCCCGGTTGTGGTGGGATCAGCATGGGGGATACCTGTCTACACTTCAACCATTGTTCATACCGGCGGGAATTACATGTCCAGCGGATTTGACCAGGCGATGTCAACAGATCTTG
>JAIOSX010000022.1 GCA_021107345.1 Candidatus Aegiribacteria sp. | reverse complement strand
CAGGGAGGGGTTCCTGCGGAACTGTCAGGAGGCGGAGCCAACTCCATTCTCTACTTGACGGTCACACCAGATGGTTATGCTGTCATCCCTTCAACAGGTGCCTGGCCGGTTGCCGGACTCCGGCTTTACGAGGCAACCGATCTTATTGAAGCCGGATTCAACGCGAGATATCCCGGAATCCGTGGAATGGCAGGACTTGCCGTTATCAGAATGTTCAGGGTTCCAATTTCCGGTCAGGTATCCAGACAGGGAATCTATGATATCAGTGGAGCAAGCAGTCTGACTGATCTGCTGAGCATGGCCGGTGGTATTAACGCAGCTGGAAGCTGGACTTCGATTAAGATAGTTCATTCGGATGGTGACACCACAGAGGTTAATATTACCGAGTTTCTTCTGAACGGCTGTATGTATTCAAATCCTGTGCTTTCCCTGGGGGACAGGGTGCATGTGCCCTCAGCGGAGGGATTCGTTCACGTTGAAGGTGCTGTGAAAATGTCGGGTTCCCTTGCAACCTCTTTTGCGGGCAGCCCGGATGCCAATGTCTGGACAGGAAGCATAAGAGGAATGGTGGAACACATACCAGAAGAAACTGTAAGTGTACTCATTCAAAGAATTGGCGGAACCAGGACCTGGGCTTCCAGGGACAGCTGTTACGTAATAAGAATTCTTCCAGGAGGCCAGGAGGAGAAGCTCAGAGCTCCCCTGGATGATCCTTTGATCGATCCTGAGCTTCTTCCCGGAGATAGAGTTATTTGTCCCGGCATACCTCCCGTAGTGGCGGTAACAGGATTCGTTTACTCCCCCGGAGTGTATTCGCATACAGCAGGAATGGGGGCTTTCTACTACATCTCACAGGCGGAGGTCTTGTGCGCGAGGCATCCGAATCCGGGATAGAAGTAGTACTTTCAGATGGCAGCGAGGCATGTGCTGCTGATGTTCAAATGATTCCCCCGGGATCCACCATCACCGTTCCCCGAAAAATTTTGGTGGGCTGGCAGGATCCTCTTCTGATCTTTACGAGCATTGCGTCGATAGTTATCGCGTGGAAGAGTCTGAACTGATATGAGTGAGGGAAAACGCCCCCTGTGGTACGTCTATCTTCTGCTTAAAAACAGATGGTTCCTTGTTAAAGCGCTTCTTATTATCATGATACCCACTGTTGTCATCACTTTCATGCTGAAAAAGAAATACACAGTAACTACATTAATTATGCCTCCCGAGGACCAGTCAACCGCTGGCCTTGCCATAGCCGGTCTGGGAGTTTCCGAATTTGCAGGCTACTTCAGCGGAGGAATGGGATTCTCTCTACCCCTGATGACTACCATGTCGGATGTCTACGATGAAATATTGAAAAGCAGATCCCTTACTGAGCATGTAATTCTATCAACAGCTTTCATCGATTCAACAGATCTGAGAAGCATTTTCGATGAGAATGAACAGATAGGGCTTTACTGGGCAAGGAAGAAGTTCGGGGAGAACTACTCGGTGAATATCACACCGTCTGGATTTATTGAAATAGAGTACACCTCCGGGAACCCATGGTACGCTGTTGAAATTTCCGAATCCATTATAGCTACTCTTGACAGTATAAACATAGACATTGTCTCAAGCCGGCTGCATCACACAAGAGTCTATCTGGAGGTACGGGAAGAGATGGCTGAAAGCATGCTTGTAAACACAAGCCTTGCTATTAAAAGATTTGAAGAAGAGCATGACATGGTGGCACCCGAACAGGAAATGATAGAGTATATCAACCGTCTTGCTTCACTTAAAACTGAATACTCTACTCTCATCACTGAGGTATCCATCCTTCGGAGGGGTGTATCCGGTGCTCCAAGCGCTACTATTCTGTTCAAGGAAAGAAAAGCAGCGGAGTTGCTGAATGTGATTAGAATGCTTGAATCAGGTATACCAACCCCGGGTTACGAGGATATCATGCCATCTGTAAACCTGGAAGACTTTACTGACATCAGCTTCGAGTACGCAATTCTCAGAGCGGATTATGAAATTGCTCTTAGACTTACAAATACAATCGGTTTAAGCCTGCAGGAGATTGTAGCTTCAGAAAACAGGGAACAGGCTCATATACGAATTCTCGATCCTCCCAGACATCCCGGCTGGAAGAGTAAACCCAAAAGAATTTTTATCCTTCTGGAGGTTTTCCTTCTGGCGTTCATTTCGCTGTTCGGGTTTCTGATAGCAAGGGAGAATATCCGGGATTTGAAGGGGAAAAGACCGGAGCAGTGGGAGCCATGGAGAAAACTGCTTGAAGAGATCAGGAGGGATTTCTCCTTAAGAAGGAAATAGCTGCGTATACTCAGGATTTCTTTTCGTTCATAAATTCTGTGTATTTACCGTATCGTATTTTCGATATTGAGCCGTTATCAACCGCTGATTTGACTGCGCATCCGGGTTCAGTAAGGTGCAGACAATCTCGAAATCTGCATTCACCAGGACAATTTACAAATTCTGGAAAGCAGAACTGCAGATCATTCCGCGGAATATGATCAATAGAGAACATTCTCAAACCAGGGGTGTCGATAACGGCAGTATTCATTTCAAGGGGAATCAGCCTGGAGGAAACCGTTGTATGCTTCCCTTTGCTGGTCTTGGGGTTGAGACTGCCTATCCTTACATCAAGGGATGGATTGTAATACTTGACCAGTGAGGTTTTTCCCGATCCTGACGGCCCCGTCATGACAACAGACTTTCCCCTTATGTTCTCGAGCAGCTCTTCAGTGCCCTGACCAGTTATGCAGCTGATCGGAAAGAGAGGATAACCTGCTCCTTCGAGCGCATATGTGGCCACAATTCTGCTTAACAGCTCTTTATCCGGGTTGTCGCAGAGATCCATTTTGTTCAGCACGATTATCGCCTTCAACCCCTTAAAACTGGCAGCCGCAAGCGCCCTGCAGAGAAAACCATCACTGAAATCAGGATGTTTGATCGACGTGACTGCCAGGACCATGTCTACATTCGCTGCAATTATCTGTGTTGCTATGCCGATCGAAGCAGTACGCTGAAGAATACCGGATCTCGGAAGTATCTTTTCAACAAGAGGTATATCATCGGTTTTAACTGCTATAGCATAATCTCCTGTCACTGGCTGTATTTCATGATAGACCCGCCCGGCTACTCTTGCTCCAGTCTCCAGACCGCTCTCATCGATAATAGTGACACTTCTCCTCCCAACGGAAGAGATTCGGCAGCTGAACTCCCCGGTTTTCAGAAGGGAACTCCTGTTGAATAAGCTCCAATGAATCTCACAATGTATTCACCAGGGCGTCCCCAGCCAAGAATTTCCCTTACCATTTTTTCCATATAAAGAGAATCGCTTCGTAGCCGGTGGATCTCTGATTCAAGAGAATCTATTTCTGTATGGAGACTGCCGATCAACAAAGAAACCCTGTCAACATCTCCCTTCAGTCCAGCCAGGGCAATGAATCCATGTCTGTTGAAGACAAGAATCGCGGCAACAATAACAAAAACTGAAACAAGTATTACATATATCAATCTCCTGCTGCCGCTGCCCCGCTGTCTCAAATCAAATCCTGTTGGTTTTGTTGAATATTTGTACTCCTCTGAAAACAGACTGAGTTCCAAGTTCTTCCTCTATTCTCAGCAGCTGATTGTACTTGGCGACCCTGTCTGTTCTGCAGGAGGACCCTGTTTTCAGGAGGTCAGTGTTCATTGCCACAGTAAAATCACTGATATATGTATCCTCCGTTTCGCCGCTTCTGTGACTCACAACTGCCTTCCAGCCGTTCTTATGGGCAAGGTTCACAGTGTTCATAGTTTCAGTTACGGTTCCGATCTGGTTCAACTTTATAAGAATCGAGTTGGCAGCTGCGGATTTAATAGCCCTTGACAGCCTTTCCTCGCTGGTTACTAGAAGATCGTCTCCGATAATCAGTATCCTGTCTCCGAGAAGACGGTTCATCCCGACCCAGCCTTCCCAGTCGTCCTCAGCCAGACCGTCTTCGATACTTACAATAGGGAATTCATTAATCAGTTCTCTCCAGTATTCCACCAGCATGTCGGAATTCATTCCTTCGGGATTACATCCATGCATGAAATAAAGACCCTCTCTGTAGAACTCGCTAGCAGCCGGATCAAGGGCGATAAAAACATTTTCACCGGGCCCGTATCCTGCATCCGTAATGCTTTCAACGATCAGTTCCAGTGCAGCTGTATTTGAAGGCAGGTCAGGGGCCAGCCCCCCCTCATCGCCTACCGCAGTTGAAAGTCCCATAGATGATGCTCTGCGTTTCAGGGCATGGAATATTTCTGTTCCCGCCTGCAGGGCTCTGCTGAAGCTTTCAAATCCTGCCGGAACTATCATGAATTCCTGCAGATCGATAGGATTCGAAGCATGCTTCCCTCCGTTGAGAATATTCATGAAAGGTACCGGAAGGTGTCTTGCTGCCGGACCACCAAGATATCTGTAAAGAGGAAGTCCGAGGTGGCTTGCTGCTGCCCTGGATACCGCCATTGAAACAGCCAGCATCGCATTTGCTCCCAGCCTGCCCTTGTTGGGAGTTCCATCCAGCTGGATCATTATTTCGTCGATCGATGTCTGGTTCATTGCCGAAAGACCGCATATCTCCGGCGCAATGAGCTTTTCAATGTTTTCAAGAGCCTTCAGTACGCCTTTTCCGTCGTAAGAGTCACCGCCGTCTCTCAACTCAACAGCTTCATGTTCTCCAGTTGAGGCTCCACTTGGTACAGCAGCTCTTCCCCAGCCACCATTGAGAAGGAAAACCTCGACCTCAACTGTGGGATTTCCTCTGGAATCGAGGATCTGGCGTGCGTGAATATCAATTATATCAGGCATCTGAATTCCTTTCTAAGATATTTATTGTCAGTTGGAAATATACAGCATGACTAACTATTCGAGTATGAATTTCATATAAGCAGTATTCTACGAAAACAAGACCTGGTTAGATCCCATTGATATGTACTCGTCAATAATCTCTTCAGGTGTGGTTGTTTTCAGAACAGAAAGGATGGCATTGCTTATCCGCGGGTCAAACTGAGTCCCACTGTTTTTCTCTATTTCACTTATCGCGAAATCAATTCCGAGAGAGTCTCTATAAATTCGATCTGATGTCATGGCATCGAAACAGTCCGCGACAGCGAGCATCCTGGCGTGGAAAGGTATATCCTCCCCTGAAAGCCCGGCCGGATAACCATTTCCATCGTATCTCTCGTGATGGTATCTGACAGCGTCTATGAAACTTGCGAATGCGGTAACGGGCCTGAGAATATTGTAACCTACCTCCGGATGAGTCATGATGACACTGTACTCCTCCCGCGTAAGGGAGCCTTCCTTGTTCAATATTGCTTCTGGTATGCCTATCTTGCCTATATCATGAAGAAGGGCGGCGTTATTCAGCAGAGAAATTTCTCTGGAAGGAAGTCTCATTCGCGCGGCGATACTGGAGACATATGCCGCTACGTTCCTGGAGTGGTCGTGAGTATAGGGGTCCTTAGCGTCTACTGCGCTGGCCAGAGCTGAGATGGCCTGGATGTAGTTTCTCTCGCTTGTTTCAAACAGGTAGGCATTACTAACGGCCGCAGCAGCATGCCTTATGAGAATGGGAATGTATGAGGGAACTCTGCTGGATATCTTCTCCTTTGGCCAGCTTGCAAGTACAATCATTCCCCTGAAAGAACCGAATTCGCCAAGATCCAGAATATCTACAACAGGAGAACCCTTCCAGTCGGCGGCCCTTGCGCTGGCGAAAGAATCCCTGATTCCACTGTCAAGGAAAAGGTCAACATCACTGCTGTCCTGTGTTTTCTCGAGAAAAGAGCGGAATTTCTTCCCAAGAACATCCTCTGGAATATCGGATCTTACCAGCATGTAACTGAGAGGTATCATATCCTTACCGCTGAGGAAAATTCCGAAAAGGTCAAATGCAACCATGGATTTCAAACCCATGCTTATGGAGGAAAGAACATGGCTTGTATCGAGGAAAGAGGAGAATTCGGCAGCGAGCATGTTAACCTTCTCGAGATTATCTGCCTGATCTCTGAGATTGGAAGCCATCCTGTAGGTTGTAAGCTGATTACCCGCCTGAGCGGAAAAAAGTCCCATGAGTTTAAGATCGCGCGAGGTGAAGGATGCTGGATAATGTGATCTTGTGACCATGCATACTCCGAGGTTGCCTTCCGGACTGGGAATTGGAACAGCCATCACAGAAAATACTTCAGTGTTCTCGGGAAAAGGATGACTCGAGTCTTCACCTGCAAGGTAGCCCACTTCGCTTCTCAGGGCGACTTTACTTGTAGACCCCCAAACTTCTTCGTTCAGAAGTTCTTCATTTCCAGATCCTGCCTTTCTCAGAAGAGAATGTCCTCCGGGCTCTTCCGTAAGGTATACCCTTGCAGAATCTCCCCTGAAAGTTTTTTTCAGACTGATGACCAGATTATCCAGATATGTCTGAAGGGACTGTTTGGAGATGTTGATATTAACGGTTAGGTCGTAAAGATCCTTCAGCTCAGGAGAGGGGAGAACAGAAAGCCATTTTCCTCGTACTTCAAGGGCTCTGTCAACTGTCTGGTTGAGTTCCACCATCTTGAAGGGTTTTGTAATAAAGTCAAAAGCGCCCCGCTGAATAGCATCCTTTGCCAAATCGATTGAACCATGTCCGGTAATAAGGATTACGAAAGTGTCAGGGTATTCATGCTTTACCTTTGATGTCAGATCAAGACCATCGATATCAGGCATCATTATATCGCTGAGTATCAGGCTGAAGGATGTCTTTTTAAGGATTTCCAATGCCTTGGCACCATTCTCGGCTTCTACAACAAAATAATTCTGTAGTTCGAGAACTTCCCTGCAGAAAGTTCTTACCCTCTCTTCATCATCCACTACAAGAATTTTTGCCTTCGCGGTCATTCAGCTCCTGCCCGTATCTTTTGCTATTCCGAGACTGTTTATCCGAGCAAGAAGGGTTGTCCTCTTAAGATCAAGCAGCCTGGCCGCTAGAGTTCTGTTCCCTTTGCTCTTCTTCAGTGCATTAATGATATAGTGCTTCTCAATATTCTCCAATAGCGAATCAAGCCGGATTCCATCACTTGAGGGGCACATTTCGGGCGGCTTATCATGTGAGGGGAGCATTCTTCCGGGAAGATCCTCCGGCAGTATTACATTATTCTCGCACAGAACCCATGCCCGTTCCATGGTATTCTCCAGTTCCCTTACATTTCCCGGCCAGTGATATGATAGAAGAATGGAAGCTGAACTGGAACTCAGGATGCATGATTCCTTTTTCCCTGAGCCCATGAATCCTGAAAGAAAATGTTCTGCAAGAGGAAGGATATCATCGGTTCTATGTCGCAGAGGGGGTACATGGACCTCAATTACATTGAGTCTGTAGTAAAGGTCTTCCCTGAAGTCGTTCTTACTCACTGCTTCCTCAAGGCTAATATTGGTAGCAGTGATCAGTCGGACATCTGTGGTTATAACATCAGAACTCCCTACAGGTGAAAATTCCCCGTCCTGAATGACCCTGAGGAGCTTGACCTGCATAGCCGGGCTCATGTTTCCCACCTCATCGAGAAAAAGCGTTCCTCCGTCGGCAACGTGAAAACGCCCGTGGGTCGTGGTCACTGCGCCCGTAAAAGCCCCCTTTATGTGACCGAACAGTTCGCTTTCAAGAAGTCCCTCCGGTAGGGCACCGGAATTAACCGATATGAATGGCTGAGTAGATCTCAGGGAATTGCTGTGAATTGCCCGCGCTATAAGCTCCTTACCTGTTCCGCTCTCTCCGGTGACAAGAATGGTGCTGTCCGTCTTCGCAATCTTGCCTACCAGCTCCATCAACTGTTCCATGATATGGCTTCTGTATACTATTGTCTGTAATTTTCCGCCCCTTATCCGGTTGGATGATTTATGAATGATATTATTTACCGCAGAGAGTACCGTCTCCTGGGTGAATGGCTTGGGTATATAATCCATTGCCCCCATCCTGAGAGCCGTTTTTGTGCTCTCGATGGTGGCAAAACCCGTTATCACGATTACAGGAAGAAAAGGGTACTTCTTTCCCGCAATTTCAAGAATCTCAAGCCCGGATATATCGGGCAGCCTTATGTCGGTAATCAAAAGATCATAGTCGTTTTTTTTTCTGAGTTTTCGAAGTCCTTCTTTTCCACACAAGGCTGTGTCGCAAAGATATCCGGAAAGTTCAAGCGTTTCCTTTAGAAGAGATGTGATATGTTCTTCATCATCGATTACCAGTATTCTGTATTTCTTCGTATTATTGTCTTTCATATTGTTGATATAGTAACATAATTCTGATGGATGTCAATATTTTGACGAACAAGAAGGTAATCCCGGTGAGGGTTCTGACAGCATTGATATTACTTCTCTCTTTTTTCTTCGTGATATCCTGCGGAGGAGAACCGGAAGAAGGAGAAATAGTTATCCGGGTGGAGGACATCTTTCCAGACGATGAATATCTGGCCGCTGACACTCTTTTTCCTGCAGATACCGTAGTATTTTCTGATCCCGATACTCTCTTTTCTCCTGACTCGGTGGTAACTCTTATTCCGGATTTCCCTGCTTCGGACACTACCACGGCGGTAGAGCCTGATGAATGTCCCTGGGAAAGAATCGCTCTGCAGATCAATGGTTCCATATACGCAAGTCTGAGTGATAAGGTTGATGAACCGGACATTCTAGGGGCGCATATAGTCAGGTGCATGTGGT
>JAIOSX010000303.1 GCA_021107345.1 Candidatus Aegiribacteria sp. | reverse complement strand
CTCGTGAGTAATAAGGATACAGGCGCTGTTTGTAATCTTCACATAGTTTTTTATATATCCCATCATCCGACTCAGGCTACGCCAGTCTTGTCCACGGATTGGCTCGTCTAGTATTATGAGCCGCGGGTTCAGTATAAGGACAGCAGCTATAGCCACCCTCAGCCTCTGCCCCCTTGAAAGCCGCTGAGGATGCCGTTGAATCAGCCCTCCAAGAGACATGCTTTCAACAATTACATCCAGTTCACTTTCTTTAAGATCAATGCGGTAGTTATCGGGACCGGAAAGAAGTTCTTCCTTTACATTGCCTGAAAACAGCATGCTGGCGGGATTCTGAAAAAGCATTCCTGCAAGCCGTCCGTCTACGGAGGATTTTTTCTCTCCGGAAAGTCTGATTATGCCATTGTCCGGTTTCAACAAACCCGCTGCAATTCTACCGAGGGTTGTTTTTCCGGAACCGTTTGAACCTGCAACAGCAAGTATTTCGGCGGGATATACTGTAAGATTCAGAGCTTCCAATACTCTCTTACTTCCATATGAGAAGGAAAGATTCTCCACTTTCAGCAAAGCATCCGAATCTACAGGTTGCACCTCGTCGGTAATGATATCATTCCATTGCACAGGATCATGTATGTCCGGATGCCGAAGACCGTATGAATCACACAGAGAATCCGCTCTTTCGCCGAAGTCTTCACGGGAACCATGAAATACCAGTTCAGCACAATTCAGAATGGCTACATCATCAGCAATCGGTGCAAATTCGCCTATCCGGTGTTCAAGCAGCACAATACCCAGATGACGACGCTCGTGTATTTCTACAAGAAGGCTTATTAACTGATGAAGGCTGGTAAGATCAAGGTAGGATGATGGCTCGTCCAGGATAAGCCATGAACTCTCCATTGCAAGAGCTGCACCTATTGAAAGCTTTTGCAGTTGACCACCTGACATGGTGTCAACCCGGCTGTGAAGCAGAGGCGTCAGCCCCAGCATCTCAGCGGCTTTATTAACTGATGACTCTGTTCTTTCCTGTGACCATCCCAGATTTCGCGGCCCAAAGGCCAATTCATCCCGGACAGTTATCTGAAAGAACCGGCTCCAGGGCTCAGAAGCCACATGGGCAATTGTTCCGGCAAGATATTCGGGTGTCTTATCAAGAATATTCTCTTCATCCAGCTGGATAGACCCGTTGATGACTGCGGGATACTGTTGAGGAATTAATCCGGTCAGAAGACGTCCAAGTGAAGATTTACCGCTACCGGATTCACCTGCAACCAGAAGAATTCTTCCCGAGGGAATATTCATTGTAATATTCTTCAGCAGACAGTTATCTCCGCAGTTTACAGTAAGGTTTTTAAGAATGAATCCATTATTCATTGATACTTTTCGATTTAGAGCTTCTGTATAAGTAATGTTTCCAGAATATAACACCTCAGGGGTCAGGGTTAGAATCTGAACATTCCAGCTAATAGACGAATATGCATTAGTAGTAGTTTCAGAAATTGACACTTCTACACTTCAGTCATATTATGATGAAGTATCGTAATGATTTTTACTGTAATTGGTCAACTATGTGTGCACGGAAGGGAAGAAATATGCGAATAAAGATTAAGATGTTTTATGTACTGCTTCTGACATTGCCTGTTTTGCCGGTATCATCCGGGGTGGTTTACATCAGTACAATAGAAGTATTCCATAAGGAGATGCCTCCGTCACTTGAGACACTGGAGTATACCAATACAATTCTGACGCAGTTCGAAGATGACTATGAAATCACATACCATCTCATTACGGATTCGACCACGATAGATCTGATTCAGAAGTACAATCTACCGGATACACATTTCCCTTTTGCAGTTGTGATCAACGGAAGTTTTTCAGCACTGATAAATGGTGAGAAAATAGACTTTGTACATTTTCCTCTTTTCATGCACGGGATAGGAAGGCATGAGGGAAACTGGTCAATGGAATTCCTTGAACTTGCACTCAATGACAATACGATGTTGATGAATGAAAATATTCTGCCTGTTCTTGATGAAGAGGGGGACACTCCGTGTCCGGGGGAGGTTGTGGAGAGTATTCTGAGTGACGCTGTTTCCCACCTTGGTGTACCCTATGTGTACGGCGGTACGGACAATAGCGGATTCGACTGCAGCGGTCTGGCCTGGAGGGTGTTCAATGACAACGGAATTTCTCTGCCAAGAACCGTAAGTGCTATGGAAACAGTTGGAGTAGCAGTTGACCGGGAAGACCTTCAGCCGGGAGATCTGCTGATATTCGACAATCCCAGTCATACAGGCATATACCTGGGCGATGGTGAATTCATACACTGCTCGTCATATCTTGACCGTGGAGTGGTGATAACTCCCCTGAGCCATTCGAACTATTCCCGCAGATACTCCTCCGCAAGGAGGGTTCTGGGTATCGATTGAGATTGAAGTTCTCCACTGAAAAGGAAAAGGGTCGGGCGTTCAGCCCGGCCCTTGCATAGTATTACAGGTTAAAGTTTTGTAACCAGCATTCTCATTATCCGGCCAGCCGGGTTTGTGGCATGGATCAGGTAGGTGCCGGTGGGAGCTGTTTCGCCGGATATTGTCCTTCCATCCCAGATGAAGGAGGCGGAAACCGCCATCTCTGTTCTGAGGATGGGACGGCCTGACAGGTCATAGATGACCAGATCAACCGGTTCCAAAACACCTATCGCTGATATAGTGACCGACCCTGAGAAAGGGTTGGCAGAAACCGTGAAGCCTGCCGGTTCCTCTGCATTTTCTCCGGCGATTCCGGTTGTGATGTCGATCTTGTAGATCTTGTCGGCGTTATCATCGCTTACCCAGAGATAGCCACCGGTATCGAAGCAGAGACCTCTGAGCTGAATTCCTGATGGAAGATCGGTCTCCGGAACATAGTTCACAAGCATATCACTGGTGTCGTAAGCCTTAATAGGACTATCAGCGGCATCCGTTGCAACCCAGATATCACCGTTGCCGTCACCGCCCTCATAGCCTATGTCAAAATGGTTTGGAAGTGTTGGCAGGTCCTCCATATAAGGGCATGATTGCACGTAGCCTGCGCTGTTGAAGTACTCGACAAGTGGATCTCCGTAATACCCGTCCCCTAGAACGTAGGTGTAAGTACCGTTGGAAGCGATACCAGTCACCGACTGGTAAAGTGCGCTTCCTCAACAGGTGGCGTCGTACATCCCGTTGTAGGAACCAGCGGTGGAATACTTGTAGACGTAGCCGTAATAGGAGCCCGCATCGGTGCGGAGTATGTGCAGTGTGCTTCCGCTGAAAGCCATGCCGCCGGGAATACCATAATCGAAGTAAAAGGAGCTGATGATGGAACCGCTGGAAGGATTCAGCTCGTAAACCCAGCGGGTCGTTCCGTCGACTGCCCACAGGCTACCAGATCCATAAGCCAGGCCGGATATTCCGGTATCCGGAGCGTCGATGGTGAGGACGACACTTGCTCCAAATGCAGCGGGAACCAATACCAGTAGAACAAGTAACTTCATTTCATTTCTTCCTCTCGTAAAGGAGACAGACATACTATTTTAAAGATTGTATTATCGTTGCTGTCTAATGATATTTCCTCGTGATATCCGTGACTTCAACAATTACATGAATTGTATAATCAAATACTGATAGAGGAGACAAGTTTTACTAACAGAGGAATCGGTATTCTGTTTAAGAAATAATCGCATGAAAATGGTGGAGGCATCAGCCTTTCATTAGAATACAATCGTTGTTGAATACACCCGTTGAAACTCAGATGTAAGGATCACAATGAAACTCTGGACGATACTTTTTGCACTTCTTTTCTTCGCAGTTGGACTGGCCGTCGATATAGATCAGGCAATGGTTAAGATCTACACGAACAGTGTAGCCTACAACTATTACATTCCCTGGAGTACGGACGCTCCCAGGGAAAGTTTCGGCTCCGGGTGTGTGGTTGATGGGAACCTGATACTTACCAACGCTCATATTGTAAGCAATGAAACCTATCTTCAGGTGCGGAAAGAGGGCGATCCCAGGAAGTACCAGGCATTTGTAGTAGCGGTATCCCATGATGCCGACCTTGCACTGATAACGGTGAATGATGAATCTTTCTTCCATGGAATAGATCCTCTGGAACTTGGGGAGCTTCCCCAGCCCAGGGAGCAGGTTACGGTATACGGCTACCCTATGGGCGGAGATGCCCTCAGTACCACGCAGGGAGTTATTTCCAGGATCGAAAGTTCCCGCTACGTTCACAGTGATCTTTCTCTGCTTACCGTGCAGATTGATGCAGCTATCAATCCCGGGAACAGCGGCGGGCCTGCCATCATCAACAACAAGATCATAGGTGTTGCTATGCAAACAATTACACAGGCAGACAACATAGGCTAT